>NZ_DIEJ01000260.1:0-7956 GCF_002418565.1 Achromobacter sp. UBA5777
GGCGCTGGGGCGGGCGCCTCCTCGCGGCCGCAGCCGGCCACGGCGGCAGCCAGCGCGAACACGGCAGACAACGCCATCAGGCGTGTCCGGCGGTGGGGCAGGGAAACGGGAAGACGCGGCGCTGCATCCGCAGCGGCGTGGCGCGCGGTGGAACGCGCGGCCGGGCCAAGACAATTCACGAAACACCTCGCGGCGCGGAAAAGGGCAGGAAAAGGGCGAGTCGGACTCGATACGGAGTGGATTCTAATACAGTCCTGTATCCGGATTCAATGTTGAATCTGAAACCGACGCCGGTGCTAAACTCCGCCCATGTCAAAAGTCCGCCTAACCCGAGAGCAGAGCCGTGACCAGACGCGTCAGCGCCTGCTCGACGCTGCCCAGTCGATTTTTCTGTCCAAGGGTTTCGTGGCGGCCAGTGTTGAAGACATCGCCGAGCAGGCGGGCTACACGCGCGGGGCGTTCTACAGCAACTTCGGCAGCAAGTCCGAACTTTTCCTGCAACTGCTCAAGCGCGACCATGAAAACGTCATGGCCGACATGCGCGCCATCTTCGAAGCCGGCGAGACCCGGCAACAGATGGAAGCGCGCGTGCTCAATTACTACAGCACGCACTATCGCGAAAACGATTGTTTCCTGCTGTGGATGGAAGGCAAGCTGCAGGCCGCGCGCGATCCGGACTTCCGCGTGGGGTTCATCGCCTGTCTGCGCGAACTGCGCGCCGCCACCACCGAATACATCCGTCAGTTCTCGGCCCTCGTCGGCACGCCGCTGCCGCTGCCGGCCGAGCAGCTTGCGCTGGGGCTCTTGGCCCTGTCCGACGGCATGCAGTTCAGCTACGCGTTCGATCCGCAGGCCGTCACGCCCGAGATGACCGAGGCCGTGCTGGCCGGGTTCTTTCGCCGCGTGGTCTTCGGCGACGCAAAGCCCGAATAAGACCGCGGCGCCGATCTGAAAACTTCCGATTCGTGTCTCAGGTGATTGTCAGCCTGGGTGCGCCCGTGATAGTAATACCGGCGGTGCACCGGTCGTGCTGAGGGGGCCAGCGCCATGTTCCGCGACCCTCGGGCACAAGGAGTGCATCCATGACTTCGGAATCCCGATCCGGCACGACCATCCATCGGCCCGTTTTCTTTTCCGCGGCCCTCTTCACCGTCCTGCTCGTCGCTTTCGCCATCATTGCGCCCAAGGTGGCGCAGGACCTCTTCGGCACGATGCAGGCGTGGATCATCAGCAACGCCAGCTGGTTCTACATCCTGGTCGTCGCGATCATTCTGCTCTCGGTCGCGTTTCTGGCGATCAGCCGGTATGGCGACATCAAGCTGGGCCCGGACCACAGCGAGCCTGATTACCGCAATTTCACCTGGTTTGCCATGCTGTTCTCCGCCGGCATGGGCATCGGGCTGATGTTCTTCGGCGTGGCCGAGCCCGTCATGCACTTCGTGTCGCCACCGGTGGGCGAGGGCGGCACGGTCGAGGCGGCGCGCGAGTCCATGAAGATCACCTTCTTCCATTGGGGCCTGCACGCCTGGGCGATCTACGCGGCGGTGGCGCTGACGCTTGCGTTCTTCAGCTTCCGTCACGGGCTGCCGCTGACCCTGCGGTCCGCGCTGTATCCCCTGATCGGCAACCGCATCCACGGCCCGATCGGCCACGCGGTCGACATCTTCGCCATTATCGGCACCGTGCTGGGCGTGGCGACGTCGCTGGGCCTGGGCGTGGCGCAGATGAACAGCGGGCTGAATCATCTGTTCGGCATTCCGGTCGGCGTGGTGCCGCAGATCATCCTGATCGTCATCACCTGCAGCCTGGCGACCATGTCGGTAGCCAGCGGGCTGGACAAGGGCATCCGCATCCTGTCTGAAGCCAACATGGTGCTGGCGGTGATCCTGCTGCTGTTCGTGCTGATTGCCGGCCCCACGGTGTTCCTTTTCCAGACGTTTGTGCAGAACACCGGCGCTTACCTGTCCGACATCGTCAACAAGACCTTCAACCTGTACGCCTACGAGCCGACCGACTGGCTGGGCGGCTGGACGCTGTTCTATTGGGGCTGGTGGATCGCGTGGTCGCCATTCGTGGGCCTGTTCATCGCCCGCATCTCGCGCGGCCGCACCATCCGTGAGTTCGTCTGCGGCGTGCTGCTGGTGCCGGCCGGCTTCACGCTGTTCTGGATGACGGTGTTTGGCGACACGGCCATTTACTACATCCTGGTCGGCGGCGATCAGGGCCTGGCGCAGGCCGTGGACAAGGACAGTTCCCTGGCGCTCTTCGCATTTCTTGAGTTATTGCCCTGGAGCAGCGTGATATCGGTCTTTGCGATTGCAATGGTGGCCGTGTTCTTCGTCACGTCCGCCGACTCCGGAGCGCTGGTCGTGGACCTGCTGGCCTCGGGCGGCGCGGACCGCACGCCGGTGTGGCAGCGGATCTTCTGGTCGCTGTCGATGGGGGCGGTGGCCATTGCGCTGCTGCTGGCCGACGGCCTGACCGCGCTGCAGACCGCCACCATCGCCAGCGCGCTGCCGTTCTCGATCATTCTGCTGCTGTCGCTATGGGGGCTGTTCAAGGCGCTCAAGCTGGACGCGACCAAGCGGGGCATCCGCTATCAATCGCTGACGCTTTCCCGGCCGGCGCGCGGCGGCCAGTCCTGGGAACGGCGCCTGCGCAACATGGTCATGATGCCGCGCCGCGCCCACGTGCTGCGCTTCATCTCGGACGTGGTGCGGCCGGCCCTGGAAGACGTGGCCGATGAATTGCGCAAGCAGGGCTATGCCGTAGAGGTGCGCGAAGACGAAAACGACGGCGGCGCAATTCTGGAAGTCTCGCACGGCGAACATCTGGACTTCTCCTACGCCGTCCAACCCCAGGCCTTCGTGCGGCCCAGCCTGACGCCAGACGAGGCGGCCGACGAAGACGAGCGCAAGTATTTCCGCGCCGAAGTCCATCTGCGCGAAGGCGGCCAGGACTACGACATCATGGGCTGGAGCCGCGACGCGGTGATCGGCGACATCCTGGATCAATACGAGCGGCATCGTCATTACCTGCACATGGTGCGCGGGTGAGCCGATTGCGCTGATCCGCCCGCTCCGCTTTCCCCTTAGGCCACGCGCATCGCGTGGCCTTTTTTTCGCCCATAGGCCGACGCTATCCCCTTCATTGCTTTCGCTGCTTTGACGAATCACCGCGATTCGTGGATTATCCAAGCAAATTCTTGCTTAAATAAAAAGTGAGCGAAAAATGAAGGCGAAGGCAGGAGCATGGGCGGTTGTTGCCCTGGCCGTGGCGGCGGTGTTGGCCGGCGGGGCGATGTACTGGAAATCCAAATCGGCAACGCAGGGCGGCGGTTGGTCGATGCCGCCCGCCAAGGTCGCGGTGGCCGCCGCGGTGCAGGCGGACTTCCCGGTCGTCCTGGCAGGTATCGGCTCGCTGGAAGCCACGCGCCAGGTGCTGGTGCCCGCTGAGGTGGACGGTCGCGTCGCGCAGATCCTGTTCACGCCGGGCGAGGCCGTGAAGGCCGGGCAGTTGCTCGTGCAGTTGAACGACGCGCCCGAGCAGGGCGAACTGGCGCGGCTGCAGGCGCAGGCGCGCAACGCGCGGGCCGTGCTGGATCGCACGCGCCGGCTGGTGCCGCTGCAGGCCGCGACGCGCGAACAACTCGATCAGGCGCAGGCCGATCATGAGCAGGCCGCCGCCGACGTGCGGCGCGTGCAGGCGCTGATCGACCAGAAACGCATCAAGGCGCCATTCGATGGGGTGCTGGGTGTGCGTCGCGTGAATCTGGGCCAGTTTGCCCGCGCCGGCGATCCGCTGGTGTCGCTGACGGATGCGTCCTCCGTGTACGCCAACCTCACGCTGCCCGAACAGGCGCTGGGCGCGCTGCGCGTGGGCCAGCCGGTGGCAGTGACGGTGGACGCCCACGCCGGCCGTGC
The DNA here is from genome assembly GCF_002418565.1 of Achromobacter sp. UBA5777. Classification (NCBI taxonomy): domain Bacteria; kingdom Pseudomonadati; phylum Pseudomonadota; class Betaproteobacteria; order Burkholderiales; family Alcaligenaceae; genus Achromobacter; species Achromobacter sp. UBA5777. The sequence continues at coordinate 3,924 of NZ_DIEJ01000260.1, forward strand.
CTTCCAGGGCAAGGTCACGACCGTGGAACCGCAGGTCGACCCCGCCACGCGCACCGTACGCGTGCAGGCATTGCTGGCCAATCCCGACGGCGCGCTGTCCGCCGGCATGTATGCGCAGGGCAGGGTCAGCCTGCCTGACCGCCCTAACGTCATTACCGTGCCGGAGACGGCCGTGAGCTACAGCGCCTATGGCGATTCGGTCTATGTCGTGGCGACCCCCGATGCCGGCGCGGCTGCCGGGGCGCCCACTGTCCGCCAAGCCTATGTGAAGACCGGCGAACGCCTGCGGGGCCGCGTGGTGGTGACAGAGGGGCTCAAGGCCGGCGATCAGGTCGTCACGTCGGGCCAGCTGCGCCTGCACAACGGCGCCGCCGTCGAGATCCTGCCGAACGACACCGTAGCGCTGACCGCGCCGGGGCAGACCGTGGCGCAAGCCCGGTAAGGCACGGAGGCTCCCATGAAGTTCACCGATCTTTTCGTGCGCCGCCCCGTGCTGGCGCTGGTGGTCAGCACGCTTATCCTGCTGCTGGGCATCAAGGCGCTGAGCGGGCTGCCCGTCCGGCAATACCCGCTGACCGAAAGCACCACCATCACCATCACCACGCAGTACCCGGGCGCCTCGCCCGACCTGATGCAGGGCTTCGTGACGCAGCCGATCGCGCAGTCCGTCGCCACGGTGGAAGGCATCGATTACCTATCGTCGTCGTCCACGCAGGGCCGCAGCGTGATCACGGTGCGGATGAAGCTGAACGCTGATTCCAACAAGGCCATGACCGAGGTGATGGCCAAGGTCAACGAGGTCAAGTACCGCCTGCCGCAGGACGTCTACGATCCGGTGCTGGTCAAATCCGCGGGCGAGGCGACGGCCGTCGCCTACGTGGGCTTTTCCAGCACCAACCTGTCGCTGGCCGCGCTGACCGATTACCTGTCGCGGGTGGTGCAGCCGCAGCTCTCGTCCATCGACGGTGTCGCAAGCGTCGAGCTGTACGGCGGACAGAAGCTGGCCATGCGCGTCTGGCTGGATCCGGACCGCATGGCGGCGCGCGGGATTTCCGCCGGCGAGCTGGCCGACGCGCTGCGCCAGAACAACGTGCAGGCGGCGCCTGGACAGGCCAAGGGCCTCTACGTGGTGTCGAACATCCAGGTCAACACCGACCTCGTCAACGTGGCCGAATTCCGCGATCTCGTCATCAAGCAGGAAGGCGGCGCCATCGTCCGGCTGGGGGATGTGGCTACCGTGGAACTGGGCGCAGCGTCCTCGGATTCGAGCGGTCTGAAGGATGGCGAACCGGCTGTGTACTTCGGCCTGAACGCCACGCCCGTCGGCAACCCGCTGGTCATCGTCAAGCGCCTGAACGAGCTGCTGCCCGACATCAAGCAGAACCTGCCGCCCGGCACCAGCGTGCAGGTGCCGTTCGAGCTGGCCCGCTTCATCAGCGCGTCCATCGACGGCGTGACGCAGACGCTGCTGGAAGCCATCGTCATCGTGGTGGCGGTGATCTTCCTGTGCCTGGGCTCGCTGCGCGCGGTGCTGATTCCGGTGGTGACCATACCGCTGTCGATGCTGGGCGGCGCGGCCATCATGGCCTTGTTCGGATTCAGCGTGAACCTCTTGACGCTGCTGGCGATGGTGCTGGCCATCGGCCTGGTGGTGGACGACGCCATCGTCGTGGTCGAGAACGTGCACCGCCATATTGAAGAGGGCAAGTCGCCCGTGCGGGCGGCGCTGATCGGTGCGCGCGAGGTCGCGGGGCCGGTGATCGCCATGACCATCACGCTGGCGGCGGTCTACGCGCCGATCGGGCTGATGGGGGGGCTGACCGGCTCGCTCTTCAAGGAGTTCGCCTTCACGTTGGCGGGCGCGGTGGTGGTGTCGGGCGTGATCGCGCTGACGCTGTCGCCGGTGATGAGTTCGTTTCTCTTGAACGGCCGGGTGGCCGACGGCTGGATGGCCCGCAAGGCGGAGCACTTCTTCGGCCGCCTGGGCGACGCCTATGGCCGCGTGCTGGACGTTTCGCTGCATCATCGCTGGGTCACCGGCGTGCTGGCCGTGGCCGTATTGGCCAGCCTGCCGTTCCTGTACAACGCCGCGCAGCAGGAACTGGCGCCGGTCGAGGACCAGTCCACGGTGCTCACCGCCATCAAGTCGCCGCAGCAGGCCAACATCGACTATGTCGAGAAGTTCGGCAAGAAGTGGGACGACGTCATGAAGACGCTGCCCGAGCAGAACGGGCGCTGGCTGATCAATGGGTCCGACGGCGTGTCCAACAGCATCGGCGGCGTGAACTTTGTTGACTGGCAGGACCGCAAGCGCTCGGCCGACGAGATCCAGGCCGACATGCAGGCGATGGCGAATGGCGTGGAAGGCAGCAACATCTTCGCGTTCCAGCTGCCATCATTGCCCGGCTCCACGGGCGGCCTGCCGGTGCAGATGGTGCTGATGAGCGCGTCGGACTATGCCGTGGTCTATGACGCCATGGAAAGCCTGAAGAAGGCCGCGCGCGAAAGCGGCCTCTTCATGGTGGTGGACAGCGACCTGGACTACAACAATCCGGTTGTGCAATTGAAGGTGGACCGTAGCAAGGCCAACAGCCTGGGCGTCACCATGAAGGCCATCGGCGACACGCTGGCGGTGCTGGTGGGCGAAAACTACGTCAACCGCTTCGGCATGGACGGGCGTTCGTATGACGTCATTCCGCAAAGCCTGCGGGAGCAGCGCATCTCGCCGCAGGCGCTGGCGCAGTATCACGTGAAGAGCGCCTCGGGCGCGCAGGTGCCGTTGTCCAACCTGGTGACGGTGTCGATGGGCGTGGAGCCCAACAAGCTCACGCAGTTCAATCAGTTGAACGCCGCCACGTTCCAGGCCATTCCCATGCCGGGCGTCACGATGGGCGACGCGGTGCGGTTCCTGACCCGCGAGGCGCAATCGCTGCCGGCGGGCTTCAGCTACGACTGGCAGTCCGACGCGCGCCAGTTCACGCAGGAAGGCTCGGCGCTGATGATCACCTTCATCTTCGCCATCATCGTCATCTACCTGGTGCTGGCCGCGCAGTACGAAAGCCTGCGCGATCCCTTCATCATCCTGGTGAGCGTGCCCATGTCGATCTGCGGCGCGCTGATTCCGCTGGCGCTGGGCATGGCCACCGTCAACATCTACACGCAGATCGGGCTGGTGACGCTGATCGGGCTGATCAGCAAACACGGCATTCTGATGGTGGAGTTTGCCAACGAGATGCAGGTCAGCCACGGGCTGGACCGGCGGGCCGCGATGGAGCAGGCCGCCCGCATCCGCCTGCGTCCCATCCTGATGACCACCGCCGCCATGGTCATGGGGCTGATCCCGTTGCTGTTCGCCACCGGCGCCGGCGCGCACAGCCGCTACAGCCTGGGTCTGGTCATCGTGGTGGGCCTGCTGGTGGGCACGCTGTTCACCTTGTTCGTGCTGCCCACCGTCTACACCGTGTTTGCCCGCGATCACCGGGCGGCCAACGACACGCCGCGTGCCCGTGAACTGGCGCAGGCTGACGCCGAGGACGCGCGCGCCGCGGCCTCGCATTGAGGAATCGAACATGAGTAAGCTGCACATCTATCCCCGGTTGCGCCGCAGTGCCGTCGTGCTGCTGGCGGCCCTGGCCGTGGCCGGCTGCGCCGTCGGGCCGGATTACCAACAGCCGAACCCGGCGGCCGTCGTCCTGGCCAGCCCCGAGCAGGCGCTCTTCTCCACCGACCAGGTCCAGCGCGACTGGTGGAAGCAATTGCAGGACCCGCAGCTCGATCGCCTGGTCGACTTGGCGCTCGCCCGCAACCTGGATATCCGCATCGCCCAGGCGCGCCTTGCCGAATCGCGCGCGGTGCTGGACGAAAGGGAGCTGGACAAGCTGCCCGCCGTGACACTGGGCGGCGGGTACGCGCGCAGCCTGTCGCAGGCGAACCCCGGCGTCGCCGGCCAGCGCAATCTGGCCGAAAGCTATCGCGCGGGCTTTGATGCGACGTGGGAGCTGGACCTGTTTGGCCGGCTGCGCCGCGCGGCCGA
>NZ_DIEJ01000262.1:0-373 GCF_002418565.1 Achromobacter sp. UBA5777
CAGCCGCGTGCTGGCCCTGGCGGCGGTGGCCGATACGGTCAAGCCCACCAGCGCCCAGGCCATCGCCGACCTGCACGGGCTGGGCGTGCGCACGCTGATGCTGACGGGCGACAACACGCCGACCGCGCAGGCCATCGCGCGCCAGGTCGGCATCGACGAAGCGCGCGGCGACCAACTGCCCGAGGACAAGCTGACCGCCATTGAAGGCAAGCTTGCGCCGGACGTGCGGGTCGGCATGGTGGGCGACGGCATCAATGACGCGCCTGCGCTGGCCCGCGCCGACATCGGCTTTGCGATGGGCGCTGCCGGCACCGGCACCGCCATCGAGACCGCCGACGTGGCGCTGATGGACGACGACCTGCGCAAGATCGGC
>NZ_DIEJ01000262.1:437-18836 GCF_002418565.1 Achromobacter sp. UBA5777
AGATCGGCACCTTCCTGCGCCTGTCGCGCGCCACGCATCGCGTGCTGGTTCAGAACATCGCGCTGGCGCTCGGGATCAAGGTGGTGTTCCTGGCGCTGGCCGTGACGGGCCACGCGACACTGTGGATGGCGGTGTTTGCCGACGTGGGCGCGAGCCTGCTGGTGGTGGCCAACGGCCTGCGGCTGCTGCGCGCCGCGCCGGCCAGCCGCTGAACGGAGTGGACGACCCCGAGGCCAGCGGCCACGCTGGCCCCCGGCGGCCGGGGCCGATCCCGGGCAGCCCCCGCAGCGAATCCCCGTATGATGGCGAAAAACAGAGCCGCCCCGCGCGCCATCAAGGAGACTCCCGCTTGTCCGCAGGTTCGCATTCGCCCATCCCGGAAACGTTTCCCACCTTTGAATCGTCGGATTTCTCGGGAGAGGGATCCTTCTATTTCGATCTCGTGCGTCTGCAGGACCACGAGGACATTCCGCGTGGTTTCCTCCACCGGCACCGCTACTACCACCTGCTGTGGATGACCGAGGCGCAGGGCACCCACCTGCTGGACTTCGAGCAGCACGCGGTGCGCGACCACTCGGTCTTCTTCCTGTCCCCGGGCCAGATTCACGCGTGGACGTCGTCGGTGAAACCCAGCGGCTACGTCATGAACATCAGCACCGAATTCTTCGCGCAGATGTTCCCGCGCGCGGACGACATCGCCAAGTTTCCGTTCTTTCACATGGCGGGCGGCCCGCCCGTGATCTACCTGACGCGCGAGCAGCACGACGCCATGCTGCCGCTGCTGGCCGAGATCGAACGCGAAACGCGCGACCGGCAGACGGGTCGCTTTGACGTGGTGCGCTCGTACCTGCTGATCCTCCTGACGCAGCTTCGCCGCCTGTATCCGGCCGACGAACGCGAGACCGCCGCCGGTCCCAGCTATTCGCTGGCCAAGCGCTTCACCATGCTGATCGAAGAGCATTACCTGGACTTTTCGGCCATCCGCCAGTACGCCGACTCCCTATGCGTCAGCGAGCGCCAGCTCAACGACGCGGTCAAGCGCAGCGTGGGGCGCACCGCCAGCCAGCTCGTGCAGGAGCGCATTGCGCTGGAGGCCAAACGGCTGCTGTGCAACACGGACTTGAGCATCGCCGAGATCGGATTCCAGCTGAACATCGAGGACCCGGCGTACTTCGCGCGCTTTTTCAAGAAGCACACGGGCTGCACCCCGGGCGACTTCCGCAAGAAGTTCTACCGCCCCATCGAATGACGGCCGCATCCAAGGGCGGCCGCATCAAACTACAGCTGGGCAGCCCGCCCGCAAAAAAGTGCAAAACAAGCTCTGATCTGTCCTAACGCGCCCTGACCCGGGCTGCGTAAAGTTCATCCGGACTCAACCCGCCGCGCTGCGGCCAGATTGAAACTGCGATGAATGACACTTCGACATTGATGACGGGCGGCCAGCATGTGGTGCGGGCCTTGCTGGAACACGGCGTGGACACCGTATTCGGCGTGCCCGGCGAGAGCTATTTGGACGTCTTGGACGCGCTGTATGCGCACCGCGAGCAGATCCGGCTGGTGTCCTGCCGGCACGAAGGCGCGGCGGCATTCATGGCCGAGGCGCACGGCAAGCTGACCGGCCGGCCCGGCATCTGCATGGTGACGCGCGGCCCCGGCGCCACCAACGCCAGCATCGGCGTGCAGACGGCCTTCCAGGATTCCACCCCGATGATCGTGCTGGTGGGTCAGGTCGGCAACGATATGGTCGAACGCGAGGCCTTCCAGGAAATCGACTACCGGCGCATGTTCGGCCAGTTCACGAAGTGGGTGGCGCAGATCGACAGCGCCGCGCGCGTCACCGAATACCTGAACCGCGCCTTTTCCGTCGCGACGTCCGGCCGCCCCGGCCCCGTGGTGCTGGCGCTGCCCGAGGACATGCTGACGGACGTGGCGCCGGCCCTGTCCTGCGGCGCGATCCAGGTGCCGCAGGCCTACCCGGCGCCCGACACCCTCGCCAGCATGCGCGCGCTGCTTGCCAACGCGCGGCGTCCCCTGCTGATCGCCGGCGGTTCCGGCTGGACCGATACGGGACTGGCAAGCCTGACCCGCTTTGCCGAGATCAACGGCCTGCCGGTCGCGTGCTCATTCCGCCGCCAGGACCTGTTCGACAACCACCACGCGCAGTACGTCGGCGAAGTCGGCATCGGCGTGAACCCGGAACTGGCCGAGGCCGTGCGCCAGGCCGACGTCATCCTGGCCGTGGGTGCGCGGCTGGGCGAGATGGTGACGGGCGGCTATACGCTGCTGCAATCGCCGGTGCCCAGCCAGACGCTGATCCACGTGCTGGCCAGCGCCGAAGAACTGGGCCGCGTGTATCAGCCGGCGCTGAAGATCCAATCGGGCATGGATGCCTTTGCAACGTCGGCGGCGGAACTGGCGCCCGTGGACGCCTCGCCGTGGCGCGACTGGACGCAGACGCTGCGCGGCAACTACCTGCGCTACACCGAGATGCCCGCCACGCGCGGAGACATGGACCCGGCGCGCGTCATTGCCACGCTGCGCGACCAGCTCGACCCGAGCGCCATTCTGACCAACGGCGCGGGCAACTACAGCGCCTGGGCGCATCGCTACTACCGTTTCAGCCAACCGCGCACGCAATTGGCGCCCACCAGCGGCGCCATGGGCTACGGCGTGCCCGCGGCCATCGCGGCCAAGCTGCGCCACCCCGAGCGCCAGGTGATCTGCCTGGCGGGCGACGGCTGCTTCCTGATGACCTCACAGGAACTCGCCACCGTAAAGCAGCACAAGCTGGGCATCGTCTTCATCGTGTTCAACAACGGCATGTACGGCACGATCCGCATGCACCAGGAGGTGCACTACCCCGGCCGCACCATCGGCACGGACCTATGCAACCCGGACTTCGTGGCCTACGCCCAATCGTTTGGCGTGGCCGCCGAACGCGTCGACACCCACGAAGCCTTTGGGCCGGCGCTGGCGCGTGCGCTGGACAGCGGTTCCCCCTATCTGATCGAACTCAGTCTGGACCCCGAGGTGATCACGCCCCGGGCCACGTTGACGAGCCTGCGCGAAAAGGCGCGCACCGCCGGAGCCTGACATAACAGGCCCGGCGTTCACATAAAAAAATCCAACACTGGAGAGAGACATGACCACAACCCTGACCCCGCGCCGCCTGGCGGCCGCCTTCCTGATGACCGCCGCCTCGCTGGGCGCGGCGGCCACGGCCGCTGCGGCGGATTTCCCCGAGCGCCCCCTGCGCATCATCGTGCCGTTCGCCGCAGGCGGCGCCACCGACGTCATCGCGCGCACCGTGGCGCAGTCCATGTCCACCCGGCTGGGGCAGCCCGTCGTGGTGGAAAACAAGGCCGGCGCCAACGGCAACATCGGCGCTGTCATGGCCGCGCGCTCCGAGGCCGACGGCTACACGCTGCTGATGGCCACGTCCAGCCACGCCATCAACGCCTCGCTCTATCACAAGCTGGACTACAACCTGACGCGCGACTTCGCCGGCCTGTCGAACCTGGCCTCAGTGCCGCTCGTCCTGGTGGTGAACCCGTCGGTGCCGGCCAAGACGCCGCAGGAACTGGCCGACTATGCCAAGGCCAACGGCAACCGCGTGAACTACGCGTCCGGCGGCACAGGCACGGCCTCGCACCTGGCCGGCGCGCAATTCAATTCGCTGGCCGGCGCGCAGATGACGCACGTGCCGTACAAGGGCGGCGCGCAGGCGCTCAACGACCTCATGGGCGGACAGGTCCAGATCATGTTCGCCAACCTGCCCGAGGTGCTGTCGCAGGTGCAAGCGGGCCGCCTCACCCCCATCGCCGTCACCGGCACGCAGCGCCACGCTGCCCTGCCCAATGTGCCCGCGTTTTCCGAGACGGCCTACACGGCCATGAACGCGCGCTCGTGGTTCGGCCTGTTCGTGCCGGCCGCCACGCCCGCGCCCGTGGTGGAAAAACTGTCCAAGGCCATCACCGACGGCATCGCCGACCCGGCGGTGCAGGACAAGCTCAAGGGCCTGGGCGCCGACCCCGTGGGCGATGGTCACACCGCCTTCCAGAAATACGTCAACACGGAAGTGGAACGCTGGAGCGTGCTGGTCAAGCAGTCCGGCGCCACCGCCGACTGACACCCGTTTTTGCAACCGCCATCAAGGATTCATCATGCTTTACGACGTACGTACCTACACCTGCCGCGCCGGCACCATCAAGAAGCACCTGGCGCTGTATGCCGAACACGGCTACGAGGTGCAGAGCCGCCATCTGGGCAAGCCGCTCGCCTACATGCAGACCGAGACGGGCAACGTCAACACCTACATGCACATCTGGGTCTATGACAGCGCCGCCGACCGCGAAGCCAAGCGCCAGGCGCTGCAGAAGGATCCGGCCTGGGCGACCTATCTGACCAAAAGCGCCGAGGCCGGCTACCTGATCAGCCAGGAAAACCGCCTGATGACGCCGACGGCATTCTTCAAGCCCTGATGTAAAACGCCGCCCCACGCATGAAGCGCGGGGCGGCGCGATGGTTCAGTATTCGTTCGGCGAAGGCCGCGGCGTGTGATGCCGCGGCCTTCGCCTTTGCGGGCGGCGTCAGCCCGCCTGGTCTTCCTGCGGCCAGTCCCGCAGCACGGGCGCGTCCGGCGCGCCCGGTCCCACGTCGCGCAGATGGTCGTGCTGCAACAGCGCCATCCGATAGGCATCGCGGTACGCGCCGTTGGAAAAGAACTCTTCCTTGAGCAGGCCTTCAATCTGGAAGCCACAGCGCTCGTACACGTGGACGGCAGCGGTATTGTCCTTGTCCACTACCAGATACACCTTGTGCAGGTTCAGCACGCGGAACGCGTAGCCCACCGCAATGCGCGTGGCGGCCTTGGCGTAGCCGCGGCCCTGGTAGCTGGGCGCGATGATGATCTGGAATTCGGCGCGGCGGTGGATGTAGTCGATCTCGACCAGTTCGACCAGCCCGGCGGGCTGCCCGGTGTCGTGTTCGATGATGAAACGCCGCTCGTTCTGGTCGTGCAGGTGGCGGTCGTACAGGGCCACAAGTTCGTCATAGGCCTCGTAAGGCTCTTCGAACCAGTAGCGCATGATGACGTCGTTATTGTTGATCTTGTGCACGAAGTGCAGGTCGCCGCGTTCGAGCGGGCGTAGTTTGATATCGGATGCGACCGACATAGGTACCTCGAAATGACCGCTGGGGTGCGGCCATTCTATGTCATGGCCACGGGTCCTGCTTTGAGGAAACCGTTGGCGGGTTGCGAGCACACAAGTATCTCTAGGAAATACTTAAGAATCTTTATAAAATCCCTGGTTCCCCCGCCCGCCGCGGACGCCCACCGCCTACTTTTCTGCGAATCTCATGAGCCGTCCCGACCCTCTCTTCGTTCAATCCCTGGCCAAAGGCTTCGAACTGCTGGAAGCCTTTGCCCAACGCCCGTCCACCATGAGCATGAACGAACTCATGGAAATCACGGGATTCGACCGTAGCACCACACAGCGCATGACGCACACGCTGGTCACGCTGGGGTATCTGGAACGCGGCGCCGGTGGCAAGGGCTATACGCCGGGCAAGAAGATCCTGCAGCGCAGCTTCGACTACATGCGCAGCGTGCCGCTGCTAGAGCGCGCCACCCCGCTTATCGCCGAGATGCAGCGCGAAACCAATGAGCGCGTGGAACTGAGCCTGTTCGACGATCTGTACATCATTTTTGCGCTGCGCCGCCAGACCAAGCGCCAGACCTTCAGCAGCACGCTGGCCGGCCGCGCGCTGCCCATGGTGCAGACGGCCGGCGGCCGGGCCATCATGTCCCACCTGCCCGAAGAGGAAGTCGAGGACATCCTTGCGCGGTCAAAGGACATGCCGCTTGCCACGATTCCAAGCACGCCCAAAACCAACAATGATCCAGACCGAATCCGGGGCCTCGTTCAGCAGGCGCGACAGGATGGCTATGCGACGGCCATCGAGGAAAGCATGCTGGGCGAGCTGAACCTGGCCGCCGCCATCCTGGATCATCGCCACCGGCCGGTGGCGGCCATCCAGATCGCGGGGCTGGTGTCCGAATGGGCCTCGCCGGCGGAATTTGCGCGGCGTTATTCGCCGCTGCTGCTGACTGCGGCGCGGGGGCTGAGCGGCAAGGTCGGGCTGTCCTGACCGCCGCCCCAACCGCCTATTTGCCCCGCCAGAACAACGGCAACGGCGCGGCCACCATGCCGTCGAACTTCTTGTCGTAGGCCTTGAACTCCGAATAGCCGCCCAGCGGCACGAACATCACCTGTTCATAGGCGCGCTGCTGGATCTCGGCGGCGACACGCTTTTGCGCATCCAAACCCGTCACCGACTCGAACTCGGCGCGCAGGCGCTGGATGGTGTCGTCCTTGGTCCAGCCGGGATAACCGCCCTCGCCCCGGCCATCCAGATTGGCGTTCACGATGGGGTTGAGCAGGTCCATGCTGGTCAGGCTGGAATGGAAGATGCTCCAGCCGCCGTCGGCCAGCGGCGCGTCCTTGCTGCGCCGCGAGAGCAACGTGGCCCAGTCCATCGACTGCACTTCCACGTTCATGCCGATACTGCGCAGGGCCTGCGCGGTGACGGGCGCCAGCGTGGACAGGCTGCGCACGTCGGTGGGATGCAGGACGACGATCTTCTCGCCGGCATAGCCGCTGTCCTTGAGCAACGCCCGCGCTTGCGCCAGATCGGCGGGTTTGGTCTGGGTAGCGCCGGCTTCGGTCTGGTAGGCCGAGATGCAGCTCAGCATGGCGCCGCACAGCTTGTAATAGGCGGGATCGCCCAGCGACGCATCCAGGTAGTCGGCCTGGTATAGCGCGGCCAGCACGGCGCGGCGCACCTTCACGTTGTCCAGCGGCGGCTGCTTCCAGTTCATGCGCAGCGTGTAGGTTTCCGACGCATCGCCATAGCTTTGCACCGTCAGGGTCTTCACGCCATCCAGTTGCGGCAGCAGGTCGGGCGCCACGTTCTCGACGAAGTCGATCTCGCCCTGGCGCAGCGCGTTCACCGCGGTCTGCGCGTCCGGCACGTTGACGACGTCGATGCGGTCAAACATCGCGACTTTGCCGCCGGAAAAGCGGCTGGCGGGCTCCTTGCGCGGCACGTAGTCCGAGTTTTTCACATACGCGGCCTTCACGCCCGCCTGGAATTCGGCCTGCACGAATTTGTACGGGCCCGAGCCCACGGTTTCCTTGATGGCCTCGGACGGCGGCGTGACCGCGATGCGCTGGGGCATGATGAACGGCACGGGCGAACCCGGTTTGGCCAGCGCGTCCAGCAGCAGTCCGTAGGGCTTGGTGAGCACGATGCGGAAGGTGTCGGCCGACGGGCTGTCCATGCTTTGGGTGACGGCAGACAGGCGCGAACCGATGGGATCGCGCTGCGCCCAGCGCTTGAACGACGCCACCACGTCTTCGCCGGTGACCGGCGTGCCGTCGTGGAACTTCAGACCGGGCCGCAACGTGAACACGTAGGTCAGCTGGTCGGGCGACACTGTCCACGATTCGACCATCTGCGGTTGCGGGCGCGAGGCCGCGTCCAGCGAAAACAGCGTGTCGTACACCATGTACCCGTGATTGCGCGTGATGTACGCATTGGTCAGAACGGGGTCCAGCACACGCAGGGGCGCATGCATGACCACCTTGGCATTGACCGGCTCGGCCTGGGCCGGGCAAAGGGGAACCGCCACCGCGAGGACGGCCAGGGCGGCCGCCGCAAAACCACGTTGTCTCATCGTCTTATCCCGATTCAAGGTGAAGAAGAAATGGCGGCCGCGTCCGGGCCGCGCCAGAAAGCCGTTTCAGGGGTGCGTTTCAGTCTTGCTATTCAGTCTTGCATTCAGCGGTGAGATTGAGCGCTGCAATTCACTCCTGCAGCGCCTTCACGGCCCCCTGCAGCGCCCCGTCGCCCACGGGAATCCCGCACGCCCGCAGCGCGGCGTCCACCCCGCCCAGCGCGCCCAGGATCATGGCGGGATGCACGTCGCCCAGGTGGCCGATGCGGAACATCCGTCCCGCAAGCGGCCCCAGCCCGCCCGCCACCGCAACGTGGAAGCGTTCGCGCGCAACGGTTCGCATCGCCTCGACGTCCACGCCGTCGGCGACCGAAATGGTCGTGACCGACACCGCGCGCGCCGCGGGGTCTTCAACAAACAGCTTCAACGCGCCGCCTTGCGACCACGCATTCACCGCCGCATGCACCGCATTCGCCACGCGCCGGTGCCGGGCAAACACGGCCTCCTCGCCTTCGGCGGCAATCAGATCCAGCGCGGCCCGCATGCCTGCCAGCAGACTTTGCGGCGGCGTGCCGCAAAACTTGCGGTAGAGCAGATCGCTCTTGCGCTTGGCCCAGTCCCAATAGGCGCGCGGCGTGGGATTGGCCTGCGCGGCCTGCATCGCGCGTGCGTCGACCGCCGTGAAGGACAGCCCCGGCGGTCCCATCAGTGCCTTCTGCGACGCGCCGATCGCCACATTGACGCCCCACTCGTCCATGCGGAACGGCGTGGCGCCCAAGGACGCGATCACGTCGGCGACCAGCAGCGCCGGATGACCACTGGCGTCCATGGCCCGACGCACGGCCGCGATATCGCTGGTCACGCCGCTGGCGGTGTCGGTATGCACGGCAAACACGGCGGCAATGCGATGCGCCGTGTCGGCGCGCAATGCCGTTTCGATCGCGGCGGGATCCAGCGCCTGGCCCGGCCGGGTCGGCGTGCGCAGGGCCCTCGCGCCCATTGCCTCGGCATGCACGGCCCACGCTTCCGCAAAGTGGCCGCTGCCCGCCACCAGCACCTGCGCGCCGGGCGCGACCAGATTGGCGATGGTGGCTTCCCACGCGCCGTGGCCGTTGGCGGCATACATCAGCACGTCCGCGTGGCGCGTGCCCAGCAGGCGGGCAAGGCCCGCCTCGCAATCCTCGATCAGATCGGCCAGCCGCGGATCGGACAGATCCATGCATTGCCGGCCCATGGCCTCGCGCACCGCATCGGGCACGTGCGTCGGGCCGGGCGTATGCAGGAATTGCGGACCGGCCAATGCGGCGCGGGGTGTCGTCAGGCTGTCTTTCATTCGATTGTCTCCAGATCCGGCTCCAACAGGCGCCGCGCGGCGGTCCATACCCGCTGCGTGTAGATCGGGGCGGTGGGCCGTTCAAACTGGCTCGCGGTGCGTTCACACACCGCCTCCGACGGGAATACCAGCGGCGCGCCGGCCGATTGGGCCTTGACCTGCGCCTGGCAGGCGCGCTCCAGGTAATAGATGTTGACGAAGGCCTCCGCCACCGACGATCCGGCCGCGAGCAGGCCATGGTTGCGCAGGATCATGGCTTTATGCCGGCCAAGGCTGGCGACCAGGCTTTCGCGCTCTTCCAGGTCCAACGCGATGCCCTGGTAATCGTGATAGCCAAGCCGGTTGTAGAAGCGCAGCGCGTGCTGCGTAATCGGCAACAGGCCATCGCGCTGGCACGCCACGGCGATGCCGTCGGCGGTATGCGTATGCACCACGCACGCCAGATCGTGGCGCGCGGCATGCACCGCCGAATGAATGGTGAAGCCGGCCGCGTTGACCAGCTGGCTGTCGGCGTCGCCGGGATCGACCGGATTGCCGTCCAGGTCGATCTTCACCAGGTCCTGCGGGCGCATTTCGTGAAACAGCACGCCGTAGCGGTTGATGAGGAAATGATGCTTCGTGCCCGGCACCCGCGCGCTGATGTGGGTGTCGATCAGATCGGTCATGCGAAAGTGCGCGACCAGGCGGTACAGCGCCGCCAGTTCGTCGCGCACGCGGGCTTCGGTGAGTTCTTGCATGATGAGGGCTCCGGTTGGATTCAGGCGTTGTCCGCCACCAGATCGGGCTGCGCGCGAATCAACCGGGCAATCGCCACGCTCCCCGCGTCGCCGCGCCGCTCCAGCTGGTGGATCACGCCCATGCGGTCGGCCACCGATTTATCCTGGTTCAGTTTCATCTTTCCTTCCAGCCCGGCAATCGGAATCTCCAGCGCCGCGATCGCCTTCAGGCGCGGCGCCGTCAGCGTTTCGGGCATGTCCGGAAAGCGCCACGCGCCGCCCAGCGGCGTGTCGTAGCACGCCACCGTCTCCGTCAGCACCGCGCGGATGGCCTCGGGCGCTTCGATCAGGCGCGGCGTGCCGCGCGCATGGACGGCGGTGTAGTTCCACGTCGGGAAGGTCTGCTGGTTCACGTACCAGCTTGGCGAAATGAACGCGTGCGGGCCCTGGAACAGCACCAGCGCCTGCGCGCCGTCCTGCAGGTCGCGCCACTGCGGATTGGCGCGCGCCAGGTGGGTGACCAGCGTTCCGCGCCCGCCGTCATCGCGCAGCAGGAACGGCAGGTGCGTGGCGTTCGCGCCCGCCGCGCCCATGGTCACCAGGGTGGCGAAACTGTGCGCGCGCATGAACGCGTGCAGGACGCCGATATCGGCTTCGGCATAGGCCGGCGGGGTATACATGTCGCCCCCTTAGGCCTTGGCGTGCAGCCAGCGCGCCGTGTCGTCAAAGGCTTCGCCCGCGACCGCGGCAATGGAGACGGCCTCCAGGAAGCTGTGCGCGGTGCCGGGGTACACCTTGGATGCGACGTCCACGCCGGCCTCGCGCAGCTTGCGCTCCAGTTCGATGCTGTCGTCATGCAGCGGATCGCATTCGGTCACCACCAGCCAAGCCGGCGGCAGGCCTTTCAGGTCGGCGCGCAGGATGTCCACGCGCGGATCGAAGAAGTCCTTGCCGTGGCGGATGTGCATGCCGCGGAACCAGATCATCATGTGCAGCGACAGGCCGTATTCGCCGGCGCCGTAACGCACGACCGAATTGCGGAACAGGTTGCTGCCAAACCCGCCGTAGTTCAGCACCAGCCCCTTGATCAGCGGCACGCCTTCGTCGCGCAGCGTCAGCGCCGTGCCCATGGACAGGTTGGCGCCGGCCGAGTCACCGCCCACGAAGATCCGACCGGCGTCGATATCCAGTTCGCCCGCCGACGCGGCAACCCAGCGCAGCACGTCCACGCATTCTTCCAGCGGCTGCGGGAACTTGGCTTCGGGTGCGCGGGTGTAGTCCACGCCTACGACCACGATCCCGGCGCGTTCGGCGTATTCGCGCATCACGCGGTCATGCGTGTCGATGCTGAACAGCACGAAGCCGCCGCCGTGGATGTACATGAACGCGCCCGGCAGCCGGCGCTCTGCCGGGTAGTAGACCCGCACGCGCACGGCCCCGTGGCGGGTGGTCACCTGATGTTCGTCCGTACGCGCCATTTGCGGACCGCCCTGAGCCCACGGCAGGCGTACCTTCTCGGCATTGGCCCGGCCCTGTTCGATGGACAGGGTGTCGCGGCGCGGGTACTGCGACGCGTCCGCCGCCATGCGCCGCAGGAATTCGGCGATCTGCGGGTCCAGAGGCGCAGGCGTACCGGTGGGAATGGTGAACGCGGGATCTTCGAAATGCATGGAATGTCTCGTCTTGGGTTGGCAATCGGAAATCGGGATATCGGTGTCAGTAGCCGCGCGACAGGTCTACGGTACGGGCCAGGGACTCGCCCTGACGCAGCCGGCGGATGTTGTCCACGACCTGCTCGGCCACGGTGCCGGGCGACGGCATGGTCGCCATGTGCGGCGTGACGATCACGCCGGGCGTCGACCACAGCGGATCAGCGGGGTCCAGCGGTTCCTGCGCGAACACGTCAAGCACGGCCCCGCGCAGTTGCCCGCGCGCCAGGGCGTCGATCAGGTCGGCCGCGACCAGGTGTTCGCCCCGGCCGCAATTGACCACCGCCGCGCCTTGCGGCAGCGCGTCGAAGGTGCGGCGGTTCAGGATGCCGCGCGTAGCGTCGGTCAGCGGCACCAGGCACACCAGCACGTCGGTGTTGGCCAGGAATTCGTCAAAGGCGTCCTCGCCGGCATAAACGCGCACCCCGTCGATGTCCCGCGGGGTGCGCGACCAGCCGTTGACCGGATACCCCATGCCCGGCAGCACCGCCGCAATGGCGCCGCCCAGTTCGCCCAGGCCCATCAGGCCGATCCGGCATTGCGACG
The DNA here is from genome assembly GCF_002418565.1 of Achromobacter sp. UBA5777. Taxonomy (NCBI): domain Bacteria; kingdom Pseudomonadati; phylum Pseudomonadota; class Betaproteobacteria; order Burkholderiales; family Alcaligenaceae; genus Achromobacter; species Achromobacter sp. UBA5777. Next base: position 12,480 of record NZ_DIEJ01000262.1, read on the forward strand.
CCGGCGTCTGCGGCGGCCGGCTCCAGCGCGCGGCACGCTGGTTGGACAGCGCCAGGTCCAGCTTGCGGTGAAACGTCAGCACGCACCACAGCACGTACTGCAGCATGCCTTGCGCCAACTGCGGATCGACCACGCGGCAGACCGGCAGCCCGCGCGTGCGCTGGCCGTCCAGCAAGTTGTCCACGCCGGCGGCGATGCTGTGGATCAGCTTCAGGTTGGGCATGTCGTCATACACGCCCACGGGCGGGTTCCAGCAGACCGCCACGTCGGCATGCAGGCTGCGCGGGTCCGGCCAGACGGCAACGTCCAGGTCGGGCGCCAGCCCCTGCAACAGCGGCTGAAAGTAGGAAAGGTTGGCCGATCGGCTCAATAAAGCAACGCGTGTCATCGGGATTTCCTTCAAGCGCCGGCCAATGCCAGGCCCGCCGCGGGCCGGCTGCCCAGTCCGTCCTTGCCGGGAATGGCGGCCAGCAGTTCCTGGGTATACGTGCTGCCGGGCCGCGTGAAGATCTGCTCGGCGGGGCCGATCTCCATGACGCGGCCGCGCTGCATCACGGCGATGCGGTGACACAGCCGGGCGGCCACGCGCAGGTCGTGGGTGATGAAGATCATGCTCAGGTTCAGTTGCGCGCGAATGCGCTCCAGCAGGTCCAGGATCTGCGCCTGCACCGACACGTCCAGCGCCGACACCGCCTCGTCCGCGATCAGGATCTCCGGCTCCATCATCAGCGCCCGCGCGATCGAAATCCGCTGGCGCTGTCCGCCGGAAAATTCGTGCGGATAGCGCTTGAGCGCGCTGGCATCGATGCTGACCAGCGCCAGCATGTCGCGCATCCGCGCCTGCACGCGGGCCGGGTCTTCGCCGTAGTTCAGCGGTCCCTCGGACAGCGTGGCCTCGATGGTCAGGCGCGGGTTGAAGGACCGATAAGGGTCCTGGAACACCATCTGAATCCGCTTGCACCATTGGCGCCACGCGGCGCGCGACAGGTTCGACACGTCCTCGCCATTCATAACGATGCGGCCGGACGTGGGGCGCGCGAAGTGCGCCAGGCACCGGCCCAGCGTCGTCTTGCCCGAGCCGGACTCGCCGACGATGCCCAGCGTTTCGCCGCGCGCCAGCGACAGCGACACGCCGTCCAGCGCATTGACCTCGCGCCGCTTGGACCGGAACAGGCTGGACGTCACGAAGCGCATGCCCAGGTTTTCGACCGAAATGACCGGGTCGCCTTCGGCCAGCGGCGCGCCGGCGCCGAACTTGCCCTTGGGCACGGCGTCGATCAGCTTGCGGGTATAGGGATGCTGCGGGTTGGCCAGCACGTCGGCGGCGGCGCCGGCCTCCACGATGCGGCCGTGCTGCATCACGATCACGCGGTCAGCGATCTCGGCTACCACGTCGAAGTCGTGCGTGATGAACAGGATGCCGGTGTCGTGGCGCTCGCGCAGGCCATGCAGCAGGCGCAGCACCTGTGCCTGCGACGTCACGTCCAGCGCGGTGGTCGGCTCGTCGGCGATGATCAGCGCCGGCTCCATCGCCAGCGCCATCGCGATCATGACCCGCTGCCGCTGCCCGCCCGACAACTGGTGCGGAAAGGCGTGGCGCAGGGTTTCGGGCGACGGCAACCGCATGTCGGTCAGCAGCGCCAGCACGCGCTGGTCGACCTCGCGGCGCGACAGCGACGGGCCGTGAAACTGGAAGATCTCGGCGATCTGATCGCCCACCTGCATCAGCGGGTTCAGAGCCGTCATGGGCTCCTGGAAGATCATGGCCATCCGGTCGCCGCGCAGCGCGCGCAGCTCGGCCAATGAGGCGTGCGTAATGTCGCGGCCGGACAGCAGGATCTGCCCGCTTTCCAGCTTGAGCACGTTCTTGGGCAAGAGCCCCATCACCGCGCTGGCCGTGACGGACTTGCCCGAGCCCGATTCGCCGACGATGCACACGATTTCGCGCGGACTGACGGTGAGCGCGATGCCCTCGGCGGCGTAACGCCGGTCGCCGGCGCCGGGCAGGCTGACCTTCAGGTCGCGGATTTCCAGAATGGGAGGTGAGGACATCGGCTTCAACCCTTGCGTTGGCGCGCCATGCGCGGGTCCAGGCGATCACGCAGCGCGTCGCCGAACAGGTTCACGGACAGGATCAGGAGCGCCAGAAAGACGCCCGGAAACAGGACGATCCACGGCGCGCGCTGGAAGAACGGGCGGCCCTCGGAAATGATGCTGCCCAGGCTGGGGATCTCGGGCGGAAAGCCCAGGCCCAGGAAGCCCAGCACGGCTTCGATCAGGATGGCCGAGGCGCAGATGAACGTGGCCTGCACCACCAGCGGGTTGATCGTGCTGGGCAGGACATGGCGCCACAGCACGCGCCAGGTCGCCGTGCCCATGCCCAGCGACGCTTCGACGTAAGGTTCTTCGCGCACCGACAGCACCACGCTGCGCACCAGCCGCGCCACCCGGGGGATCTCGGGGATGGCGATGGCCGTCACCATCGTGGGAATGGTCGCGCCGCCCAGCGCCACCATGGCGATGGCCAGCAGCAGGCCAGGAATGGCCATGATGCCGTCGATGATGCGCATCACCACCGCGTCCAGCTGGCGGAAATAGCCCGCCAGAAGGCCCAGCAGCAGCCCGGCGCACACCGAGATCACGCTGACCAGCGCCGCCAGCGTGATCGACAGCCGTCCACCGTACAGCACGCGCGAAAACAGGTCGCGGCCCAGCGAATCCGTGCCCAGCCAATACTCGGCGCTGACCGGCTTGAGCCGCATGCGGGGCGCCAGCGCGGCGGGGTCATGCCAGGTAATCAGCGGCGCCAGCATAGCCAGCCCCACCAGCGCCACCAGCAGCGCCAACCCGGTGGACATCATGGGATCGCGCGTCAGCGCGGGCCAGAAGGAACGGGGACGATCCAGAGCAGTTGTGGTCATGTCCGGCCTCAGTAGCGGATGCGCGGATCGAGCACGACATACAGCAGGTCGATCGCCAGGTTGATGAAGACATACACGAACGAGAAGAACAGGATGGTGCCCTGCACCACCGGATAGTCGCGCGCCAGCACGGCGTCGACGATCAGGCGGCCCACGCCGGGAATGTTGAAGATGGTCTCGGTGACGACCACCCCGCTGATCAGCGTGGTGAGCGCCAGCCCGATGACGGTGACGATGGGCACCGCGGCGTTGCGCAGGGCGTGGCGGTACAGCACGTAGCGTTCGGGCACGCCCTTGGCGCGTGCCGTGCGCACGAAGTCTTCGCCCAGCACTTCCAGCATGCTGCCCCGCGTGATGCGGGTGATCAGCGCCACGAACACTGTCGCCAGCGTGATGGTGGGCAGCGCCATGTGATACAGAAACGTCCCGAACCCCGACGCCAGTCCCGCGTAGCCTTGCACCGGAAACCAGTTCAGCTTCACCGAGAACGCCAGGATCAGCAGATAGCCCACCACGAACGCCGGCACCGAAAACGCCAGCACCGTGACCGCCAACGTGACGCGGTCGAACAGCCCCTTGTGCCACCACGCCGAAAACACGCCCAGCGGAATCGCGGCAAAGATGGTGAGCAGGATTGCGCAGATGGCCAGCGCCATCGTCGGACCGAGCCGCTGGCCGATCAGCGTGGTCACCGGGTCCTTCGAAATGATCGAGGAACCCAGGTCGCCTTGGAGCAGCGCGCCCATCGCCAGGGCGTACTGCGTGGGCAGCGGGCGGTCCAGGCCCATCTCGGCGCGGACCTGCGCCACGGCTTCCTCGCTGGCCATGTCGCCGGCGATGACGCGAGCGGGGTCGCCCGGCGCCAGCCGCAACAGCAGGAACACCACGGTGGCCACCACCAGCATCACGGGGATGGCGGCCAGCACGCGCTTGAAGATCAGATTGAGCATGATGGAGATCCCTTCCCGCTACTTGGGCGAGGTCCAGAAGAGCGGAATCGGCGCATCGACCATGTCCGCGAACTTGGCGTTGTAGCCCTTGAACTTGGAGTACCCGCCCAGCGGCACGTACATCACCTGTTCATAGTTGCGGCGCTGGATGGCCTGGGCCAGTTCGCGGCGTTCGTCCTCGGTGCGCGCGGCGGCGAAGCGGCTGCGCAGCTCGTCCATGACGGCGTCGTGCGTCCAGCCGGGGTAGGTGGAATCCGCGCGCCCGTCCAGGTTGGGATTGCCCACCGCCGAGATCAGATCCAGACTGGACAGGTTGGACTGGAAGATGCTCCAGCCGCCCTGCTCCACGCCCTCTTTCTTGCTGCGGCGGCTGAGCAGCGTGGCCCAGTCCATCGACTGGATCTCGACGTTCATGCCGATGCTGCGCAGCGCCTGCGCCGTCACGGGCGCGATGTTCGCGAAGATGGGCAGGTCGGTCGGATGCAGCACCACGACCTTTTCGCCGACGTAACCGCTTTCCTTCAGCAGCTTGCGGGCGTTTGCCAGATCCGGTGTCTTGATCTGCGTGGCGCCCTCTTCGGACGCATAGGGCGAGACGCAGGTCAGCACCGCGCCGCACACCTGGTACACGTCCGGGTCCCCGATCTGCGCGTCCAGGTAGTCCGCTTCATACAGGGCGGCCAGCGCCGCGCGGCGCACCTTCACGTTGTTGAACGGCGCCTGCAGCCAGTTCATCCGCAGGGTGAACATGTTGGAGTTCTTGCCGTAGGACTTGAGCGCGATGCCCTTGGCGTCCTTCAACTGCGGCATCAGGTCGGGCGGCACATCTTCCAGGAAGTCGATCTCGCCGTTGCGCAGCGCGTTCACCGCGGTCTGGCTGTCGGGGATGTTCAAGAGTTCCAGCCGGTCCACCGTGACGACCTTGCCCCCCGCGAACGCACTGGCCGGCTCCTTGCGCGGCACGTAGCCGTCGAACTTTATATAGGTGGCTTTCACGCCGGCCTGGAAATCGGCCTGCACGAATTTGTAAGGGCCGGACCCGATCGTCTCGCTGATCGCCTGCGAGGCCGGCGCGGACGCGATGCGCTTGGGCATGATGAACGGCACCGGCGAGCTTTCCTTGGCCAGCGATTCCAGCACCAATCCGTAGGGCGCCTTGAGCTTGAGCGTGAAGGTGTCGGCGCCCGTCGCGGCGAGTTCGGCGGTAGCGTTCTTCAGGCGGTTGCCGATCGTCGCGTCGCCCGCCTGCCAACGCTGCAGGGACGCGACGACATCCTCGGCCGTGACCGGCGCGCCGTCATGGAACACCAACCCGGGGCGCAACTTGAAGACATAGTTCATGCCGTCTTCGGACACCGTCCACGACTCCACCATCTGCGGTCGCGGCCGACCCGAGGCGTCCATCGAGAAGAGCGTGTCGTACACCAGATAGCCGTGATTGCGCGTGACGTAGGCCGACGTCAGGATCGGGTCCAGCACGCGCAGCGGCGCGTGCATCACAAACTTGGCGGTGGTCTGGGCCTGGCTGGCGGCGGGCACGGCGGCCAGCGGTGCGGCTGCGGCCAGGAACATTGCTGCGGAAAACAGAAAGGATCGCTTCATTACTTCCCCTTTATGGTTTGGTCCGGCGCCGGCGGCGTGCCGGCGGGCCTTGGTGCGGATCAGGGCAGCAGGATCTGCCGTCCCGTCCAGGGCGCGGCCCGTTCCAGCTCGGCCGCCAGGCGCAGGATCTGGTCCTCGCGCCCGAAGTGCCCGATGAGCTGGCTGGCCACCGGCACGCCCGATTCCGTCCAGTCCAGCGGCAGGCTGGCCGCCGGCTGGCCCGACGCATTGATTACCGCCAGGAACGTGGCATAGCGCGACACCTTTTCGCGGAACGCCCAGAACTCGCCGTCTAGCGCCAGCTCGCCCAGCTTGGCGGGCAGTTGCGCCAGCGTGGGCGTCAGCACCAGATCGACGTCCGTCATGGCCGACTCGATGGCGCGGCCGATCGCGTGAAAGCGGTTGATCGAATCCACGTATTGCATGGCGGTCAGTTCGCGGCCCACCGACAGGCCGTCTCGGATGACCGGCTCCAGATCGTCGTCGCGCAGCTCGCGCCCGCGGATTGCCAGGCGCGCCTGCACGGCCAGCACGATGTTCGTGGCCAGCACGGTGCCGTGGGCGCGGACGAATCCCGAGTAGTCCAGGTCCGGCAACGGCGCGTCGACGACCTCATGACCCAGTTCCCGGCACAGGCGGGCCGTGCGCTCCACGGCGGCCAGACATTCCGGCGCGATGGGGATGCCGTTCCACGCCTGGCGCCACACGGCGATGCGCAGGGGCTCGCGGCGCTGCTCGCGCACCGAATCCAGATACGAGCCCGGCGCGGGCGGCGCGGCGTACGGCGAACCCGGCGCATAGCCGCTGATCCCGTCCATCGCCGCTGCGGTATCGCGCACGCTGCGCGTCAGCACGCATTCGCAGGCCATGCCGCCCCACCCTTC
>NZ_DIEJ01000250.1:0-5654 GCF_002418565.1 Achromobacter sp. UBA5777
GGGCGTGCCGGCTGGCGCCACCTGGCGCGAAGGCGCCAGCGTTGCGCGCGGCGGCTGCTCGGCCATCTCGCGCAGGCTGCGTTGCTGCTGATCGATAATCATCGTCTTGACGGCGGGCATGCTGACGCGCGNNGCATCGGTATGCTGCGCAAGCCGGTCCAGCATGTACGGCGGGACCACTCCGATCAGAGGAGCGGACTCGGAAGGACGGGGCATGGTCGGTCTCCGGCAAAGGCGCCGGAGGACACCCCGGCGCATGCCTGGTTAACGTAGCAGATGGGTGAACAGCGCGCCGTAACAGGATGCGGCGCGATGCGCAGCGGCAACGCGCGCGCCTCGACAGCGCTGCGCCGATCCGGTAGCGTCTTGCGCTTTCCCGTTTTTCCGGACCCTTGCATGACCACGCCTGACTACCGCATCGCTTCCCTGACGTTGACCGATACGCACGTGCTCTTGACGCTTGCCGACGGCCGCGAGGTCAAGGAGCCGATCCGCCGGCATATCCGCCTGCACGAGGCGACACCCGAGGCGCGCGCGCAATGGCAACTGGTGGACGATGGGCATGGCGTCGTGTGGCCTGCGCTGGCCGCACCTGTACCGGAGGGCATGCTGAACGTGCACGATCTGCTGTGGGATCTGCGCTACGAACAGGCCATGGCGGCGCTGCAAGCCGCCGAATGGAAGCTCGACCGGCTGTCGGAAACCGACCAGGAACTCGTGGCCTTGTGGCGCATGGAGGCCGACATCAACAATGGCGGCTTCATGCAGTTTCTGTGCAACTGGGGCGACCAGACCTGCCAACTGGCGTTGCAGGCGCTGCGCAAGATCGGCGCGGTGCACATGCTGGATGTGCTGTCGCGCATGCGCGGACTGATCGACCGTTTCGAGGCCTCGCCCGAGGTGGTGCAGCTGAACGACATCTACGGCGCGATGACGGAGCAGGAGCAGGAAGAAATGGAGTCGCTGGATCACGCATTCTGGGACTACCCGGACTCGATTGCGCGGCTGGGATTGCGTTGGTACGGCGCCTGAAACCGGCAGAATCACTGGGACAGAAACTTTCAGAAACGTATCGCCACATTACGTCGATACACGCCTGCGGCGGGTCGGCCGCTGCGGGATAGAATCCCGTCCTTCTTTCCCGGGGGGGACGCTCGATGCGGTATTTCCTTATCTTGGTGGGGGCGGCGGTGGTCGCCTATCTGCTCGCGCGCGGCATCGCGGCGGTGCTCTCGGACCGTAAACGCAAAAGAACAGACAGGGATTGGAAGTGAAGATGAAGCCGACAGATATCCAGATGGTCAAGACGATCGGCGCGGTCAAGCCGCGCAACGTGAAATTCGCCATTGGAACCGCACTCATCTTCCTGCTGATCCTGTTCATCGCCTTCGGATCGTGGTTCCAGGTGGACCAGGGCGAACGCGGCGTAGTGCTGCGCAACGGCAAGCTCGTGCGCGTGGCCGAACCCGGCCTGGATTTCAAGACGCCGTTCATCGACAACGTGATGACGGTGTCCGTGCGCGACCACACCTTCGTGTTCGAAAAGCTCGAGGCCTACAGCTATGACCAGCAGCCCGCGACGCTGCGCGTGTCCGTCACGTACCGTGTGCCCTCCGAGCACGTGGCCGAGCTCTACTCTGAATACGGCACCATCGCCAACCTGCAGATGCGCGTACTGGAGCGCAAGACGCCGGACGCGGTGAAGAACGTGTTTGGCCAGTACACCGCCGTGCGCGCCATCCAGGAACGGCAGAAGCTGGGCCTGGACGTGAACAACGCCGTCCTAAAGACGATGGAAGGGGCGCCGGTCCAGGTGGTGGGCGTGCAGATCGAAGAGGTGGGCTTTTCGCAGGCCTACGAGCATTCGATCGAACAGCGCATGCTGGCGCAGGTGCAGATCGAGACGACCCGCCAGCAAAAGGAAACGGCGATGATCACCGCCGAGATCCAGGTGGTCAAGGCCAAGGCCGAAGCCGATGCGCGCCGTCAGCAGTTCACCGCGGAAGCCGACGGCATCCGCATGCGCGGCGAAGCCGAAGCGGCGTCGATCCGCGCCAAGGCCGAGGCGCTGGCCGCCAACACCAATCTGGTGAGCCTGAACGCCGTTGAAAAGTGGGATGGCGTGCTGCCGTCCACCCAGGTGCCGGGCGCCGCGCTGCCCTTCATCGGCATCAAGTAGCGGCCGCGCTGGCAGGATGCGCCGGCAGGGCGGAGAGCTCCCGCCGCCGGCGCGCGAAGTCCACGATGTGTTCGCCGGACACCGCCTTGCTGTAGTACCAGCCCTGCACGACGATCTCCGCGCTGGACGCCAGCGCGGACAACTGCCCCTCCGTTTCCACGCCCTCGACGATGATCTGCAGGTTCAGCGCCTCGCAGAATCGCAGCAGGCCGCTCATCACCAGCGCGCCCCGGTCGTGGCTCTGCGCCATCACGAAGCTGCGGTCGATCTTGACCGCGTCGATCTGAAACTGGTGCAGGTAGCTCAGCGCCGAATACCCCGTGCCGAAGTCGTCGATATAGACGCGTGCGCCGATGTCATGCAGGCGGTCAAAAGCCGTGTGCAGCGCGTCGGCGTCCTCGACCAGCGCGTCTTCCGTGAGCTCGACCGAGACCTGGCCCTGCGCCTGCGCCAGCACTTTGATCAACCGGTCCAGAAAGGCCGGGGCCGTCAACGTGCCGCTTGTGACGTTGATGGTCATCGGCATCGTGAAGCCTTGCGCCCGCCACGCCAGGCATTGCAGCACCGCCTGCCGCGCCACCCAGAGATCGACTTCGCGCATCAGGTCCGCCCGCGCCAGCCAGCGCAGAAATTCCAGCGGCGCCTGTTGCGTGCCTTCGGGGCCGGTGGCGCGCAGCAGGGCCTCGCAGCCGGTGCATAGCCCCGTGCGCGTCGATACCTGCGGCTGGAACTCCAGATAGAAGTCGTATTCGCTGATGGCGCGGATGCGCGCGACCTCGGCCTGGCGGCGTGCGCGCGTGGCGTAGGTGGACGCGACCGGGTCATGGGCATACAGCAGGGATTCTTCCTGCAACTGCGGAAAGGTGGTGTCCAGCGACTTGAAGTACACCGTCGCATCGGCCTGGCGCTGCCGCTCCAGCGCGAGCAGAAAGGGCACGTAGATGCAGGCGCCCAGCGCGACCAGCGCGCATTGCAGCACGATTCCCGCCAGGCTTTCGCCCGCGCCCAGGTAGGCGTTGAACAGCACGGGCGATGTCAGCGGCAGCGCCACGGTGGCGGGGGCCAGCCAGCCCAGCTGCACGACCGCCACGGCAACCAGCACGTTGACCACGGGCGTCAGCACGAAGGGCAGCAGCAGACGGGGATTCAGGATGAGCGGCAGGCCGAACAGCAGGATCTCGTTGATGTTCAGCAGCGACACCGGAATGCTGGCCACCGCCAGCACCCGCAGCGAATCGCTGCGTGAAAACAGCAGGATCGCCACCACCAGCGACAGCGTTGCGCCGGAGCCGCCAATGAAGACGAACGCGCCCAGCAGCGTGCCGTTCAGCGCATAGACGCCTTCATACCCCGCGGCCACGCTCGTGGCGTTGAGCCGGGTCGCCTGGTCCAGCACGTCCATGATGGGCGCCATGGCCTGTGCGCCGTGGATGCCGAAGAACCAGAACAGGGAATTGAGCGCCCCGACCAGCGCGCCGGACGTGTAGGGGCTGTCCAGCGACGCAAGGCTCAGCGGAATGTCGACCTGTGCCACGGCGGGGATGCTCAACGCCGCCGACAGCGTCGCCATCACCAGGCCGGCCGTCAGCAAACCCGGCACGATCATGTTCAACGAGTCGCGGACGTTTTCGCCGATCAGTCCGTCCGGCGCCAGTTGCGTCCAGCGTCGCCGATGCAGCCAGGCCATCGCCGGCACGGCCGCGATCGGCGTGACGATGGCGATGAACAACGTGAGCGTGGCGGCCGCGCGAGGGTAGGGCGCCAGCAGGTTTTCGGCGATGGCGACAAAGCACAGGCACAGCAGCGCAGTGGGCAGGTGCGGAAGCCGGTGGCGGATCGACAGCATGTAGCCGATGGCCGTGCCGGCCAGCAGCGGGATGACCCCCGACAGCGCGCGGTGCAGACCGGCCAGCAGGTCGGCAATGCCGTCGGGCAGGCCGAACAGGCGTGCGCAAACGGACAGCACCAGGAACAAGGCGGAGACCAGCAGGCAGGGCATGGCCCACAGCAGGCCTTCGCGGATGGCGCGCAGGGAATTGGCGCTTGCCAGGGCGGCCAGCCGATCTCTTGGGTACTGCGGAAAGATCGATTTCGGCATGGCCGTCTTGTGGCGCGAGGGGCCCGGGCGATGCATCTGCGCCGGGGGTAAAAATCCGTTGCCGCATGCTAGCGCCTGTGTTCGCGCTTTAGCAATGCAAAAACGTGCCGGCGGCCTAGGGATTCCCCTCTGTCAAGAATTGGAAATTCAGTCTTTTTGACAGGGGACAAGCCGGTCCGGACGCTATACGATCGGTGGAATCCGCCCTGCAAGGACCGCGCGTCCTTGCACATAAGCTTCACCAGGAGGAGACCTGGATGCCTCAATTGGATTGGACGCCCGGCGACACCGTCCCGGATCGTCAGGGTTATTACGAGACGCGGCTCGATACCGGCGGCACCGCGATTTCGCTGTACAGCGTGTTGGGCTGGATGCCCTTGAAGACGCCGGGCAACCTGGTGAGCTGGCGCGCGCTGCCGCCCGCTGTCGAACGTCAGGAAGCCGAACGCCATATACAAGAGATACGCGCCGCGCAGAGCCACGTGCCGATGGACTACTAGCGGCGCCGCGCTACCAGACGGCGGGCGCGTGGGGCAGCGCCTTGCAAAGACGAAAACCGCATCTATAATTGCGAATCATTTTCATCTCGTCTTTGCTCTCAGGCGGCGACGCCGGGCCGCACCGCCATGCCATCCTCCTCGTTTGCCTCTCGTGCAGAGGTGCAGTCCGTTTATCAGGCCCATCACCAATGGCTGCGGGGCGTGTTGCAACGCAAGCTGGGCAACGCGTCCGACGCGGCCGACCTCGCGCACGACACGTTCGAGCGCCTGATCCGCGCCAATCTCCGCGAACCGCTCAATGAACCGCGCGCCTACCTGCGCACCGTCGCCACCCGTTTGCTGATTGGCCGGGCGCGCCGCGCCGCGCTGGAAGCGGCCTACGCCGAGACGCTGGCGCTGCAGCCCATGGCCGTCGAACCCTCGGTCGAGGCCCGCGCGCTGATTCTGGAGGCGCTGGCGGAAGTCTGCGAACTGCTGGACGCGTTGCCGATGGCCAGCCGCCGGATCTTCCTGATGGCGCAGATCGACGGCCTGTCGTATGCCGAGATCGGCCAGCAACTGGGCCTGACGCCCAACGCCGTGCAGAAGTCGCTGGCGCGCGCGCTGGTGCACTGCTACACGGCCGTGTACGGCTGACCCTCGAATTCATGGACAACGCCAAGCTGCTGCGGCCGCACGCGCCCGAGGCCGGCGCCATCGACCCCAAAGTCATCCGGCAGGCGGCGGACTGGTGGGCGCGCCTGCGTGAAGACGCCAGCCCCGCCGAACGCGATCGCTTCGAGCGCTGGCGGCGGGCGGAACCCGCCCACGAACTGGCCTGGCAACGGCTGGGCGCCTTGACGCGCGACGTTGCGGCGGGCGTGGCGCAGGCGGGGCC
>NZ_DIEJ01000117.1:0-1826 GCF_002418565.1 Achromobacter sp. UBA5777
AAGATCCCGGCGAGCCCGCCGTCGCGCTGGTGGTGTCCGACATCGCCGCCACCGCGACGCGACGCTTGGCGGCCGCGCCCGAACTCAGCTCGACAAACGGCGGCGCCGTGCCCGCGATGCAGGCGCCGCGCGGCGAAGCGCGACCCGACCCCGAATCGCAGGGCCTTGTGCCGGAACGCGCGGTGTATCGCGTGATCCTGCGCCCAGCGGATACGTCAAACGCCGCCATGCCGCGCCTGCAGGCCATGCGCGGCACGGCCATCATCGAAGGCGACGCCGAAAGCCTGCTGCTGCGAACGTGGCGCCGCGTCGCCGCGCTGCTGGTGCGCGAAACCGGCTTTTGAGAGGCATGCTTCGAGCGCCGCGTTTCCAACGCCATCCTTTACACGGATCCGTGTACGGCATCGCTCGCACGGACACGTTTCTTAAGCATCTTTAACGTGTCATTCGGCAAGTCGTAGGAAATAATAAGACTCATCATCATCCATCATCGATGGATCGCCTTCACCCATCACCCACACCGACGATGACCACCGAAACCCTCGAACGTCCCTCGCTGTCGCAGCGCCTGAAACACGAAACCGCGGCGCAGCACGAACGCATGCACCAGCTCATGGAGCGCGGCGCGCCGTTCGCAAGCCGCGATTCGTATGCCCGCTTCGTCGCCGCGCAGTACCTCTTTCAGCGCGACGTCGAATTCCTGTTCCAGGACGACGCCGTCAAGCAGGCGGTGCCGGACCTGGAAGCACGCGGCCGTGAAGACGCCTCGCTCGCAGACCTGCGCGATCTGGGCGCCGCCGCCCCCGAGGACGGCATCGCCAGCATTGGCGTGACGATGCCCGAAGCGCTGGGCTGGTTGTACGTGTCCGAAGGCTCCACGCTGGGCGCCGCCTTCCTCTTCAAGCAGGCGCAATCCGACCTGGGCCTGTCCGCCGACTTCGGCGCGCGCAACCTTGCCGCCTACCCGGATGGCCGCGCCACCGTGTGGCGCCGCTTCGTCGCCTCGCTGGACAGCGACACGCTCGACCCCGCCACGCATGACGCCGTCATCGCCGGCGCCAACGCGGCCTATGACCGCTTTGGCGCGTTGCTCGAACGGCACTTCGAACTCGGCGCATGACGCCACGCAAACCGTGGGTGCGGGCGCTGTATCTGGCGCTCGCTATCGTCAGCATCGCAGTGGCCGTCGCCGGGGTCTTCATCCCCGGCCTGCCCAGCACCGAGTTCGTCCTGCTGGCCTCCTGGGCCGCCGCACGCAGCTCGCCCCGCCTGCACCGCTGGCTGCATGAGCACCGCTGGTTCGGCCCGATGCTGCACAACTGGCACAACGGCCGCATGGTCACGCGTCGCGCCAAGGTCATGGCCACGGTGTCGATGACGGTCTGCATGGTCGTGATGACGCAGACCATCCCCCATCCGTGGGTCGTCTGGCCGCTGTGCGTGACGATGGTGGCGGTGCTGGTGTGGATATGGCAACGGCCCGAGCCGCCGGGCGAAAGCCGGGGCGAGGCTGCAGGATCGCCCGTCCTGCGCGACGCGCAACGCTCCTGAGCCGCTGGCGCCGGGCCACGTCAGCGCGCGCTGGCCACCGTGCCCAGCGGCAACCCCAGCGCTGCCCGGCGCGACAACCACGCGCTGGGGCGGTATCGCGGTTCCTGATATCGCGCGTGCAACCGCTCAAGGATCCGCAGAATGGTGCGCGCTCCCAGCGCATCACCCAACGCGAATGGCCCTTGCGGATAGCCCAGCGCCAGCGTCACCGTCTGGTCGATGTCCTGCGGCGCGGCAATCCCTTGCTGCGCCATGGCGCAGGCATTGTTGACGAT
>NZ_DIEJ01000117.1:1915-70904 GCF_002418565.1 Achromobacter sp. UBA5777
CCTCTTGCAGGATCGCGCGCGCCTGGTCCCGCATGGCCGCGGACGTCACGGGCGTCAGCATGATCGTGCACCGCGTGTGAGTGAACAGCGGGTCGACGGCGACCACGCGCCGCGCGTCCAGATCCAGCCGGACGCACGCTGCCGTCGCGTCATCGCCAACAGGCAGCACCAGACAAAGCGCCGCGTCGGACGGCGTGTCCGCGGTCTCGAGCGTGGCGCCGCCCGCGGCCACGCGCGCCGCCAGCATGGCGCGGAAAGGAAGCTCGGACGGCGCGATCCACACGGGGATGCGCGGGTCCGCCACCACGGCCGCGCCGCAGTCGTCCTCCGCCTCCACGCGCTTGCCGTCCGCGTCGTACCGATAGAACCCCTGACCCGTCTTGCGCCCCAGCACGCCGCCCGCCAATCGCTGCCGCGTGATGATCGACGGCTGATGCCGCGCCTCGTCGAACCATTGGCGATAGATCGACTCTCCCGCCGGATGCGACACGTCCAGTCCGGTCAGGTCGAAGAGTTCGAAGGGGCCCATGCGAAAGCCGCACGCATCGCGCAGGATGGCGTCGATGCCGGCGAAGTCGCAGATCTGCTCGCCCGCAATGCGCAAGGCTTCGGGCTGATAGCCGCGGCTGGCATGGTTGGCGATGAAGCCCGGCGTATCGCGCGCCACGACGGGCGTGTGGCCCAGGCGACGCGTGAACGCCGTCAGCGTGTCGGCCAAGCCTGGCGCACTGCGCAGGCCGGGAATGACCTCCGCCAGCTTCATTCGCGGCACGGGGCTGAAGAAGTGCAGACCGCCGACCCGCTCCGGCAACGCGCATCCGCTAGCCACCTCGGTGACCAGGAGCGACGACGTGTTGGTCGCCAGCACACATTGCGGCGTGACGACCGCCTCCAGCTCGCGGAAGAGCGCCTGCTTGGCAGGCAGCGACTCGACAATGGCCTCGATCACCAGTTCGCAATCATGCAGATCCTGCAGCGCGTCCGCGGCGATCAGACGCGCATCGGCGCCTTCGGCCTGCTTCCGTGGAATCTTGCCGCGCGTGGCCAACGTCGCGAGCGACGCCAGAATGTCCTGCCGCGCCTGGCTGGCGGCGCCGGCGCGTGTGTCGTGCAGCCGGACCACGTATCCCGCCTGCGCGGCCACCTGCGCGATGCCGCGGCCCATCAGGCCCGCGCCCACCACGCCCACCTTCACGCCTGGCCGGTCCAGGTCAGGAAGACCCGTCGTCGATTCGCTACCCATATTGCCTCAGTCCAATTTGATGTTGGCGTCTTGAATGACCTTCTTCCAGCGTGCCGTCTCGTCGGCCACGAAGGTCCCGAATTCAGCCGGCGTCGAAGGCGTGACGATGTAGCCCAGCGGTTCAACCGTCTTGGGGAAGTCGGCGCCCTTGAGCACGTCGTTCAGCGCGCTGTTCAACTTGTCGATAACCGGTTGGGGGGTGCCCGCCGGCGCCACCAGGCCGTACCAGCCTGACACCTGGAAGCCGGGCAAGCCAGCCTCGGAGATGGTCGGCACCTCCGGCGCCAGCGACAGACGATCCTTGCTGGCAAAGCCCAGCACGCGCACGCGGCCGCTCTGCACCATATTCAGCGAATGCGGGCCGTCAAAGAGTCCGGAGACTTCGCCGCCCAGCGCCGCCGTCTGGGCCGGACCGCCACCCTTGTAGGGCACGTGCAGCAGGTCGATGCCGGCACTGGTCGCAAACAGCTCGATGGCCAGATGCGTGGTGTTGCCGTTGCCCGAGGAAGCCAGGGTCACCTTGCCCGGATTGGCCTTCGCGTAGGCAATCAGCTCGCCCACCGTCTTGGCCGGAAACTGCGAGTTGACGTAGAGCGCCATCGGCAGGGCGGCGATCTTGCCGACCGGCGCAAAATCCTTCTCGGTGTTGTACGGCAGGTTCTTGTACAGGCTGGGATTGATGGCATGCGCCGCCAGCACCAGGCCGACGGTGTAGCCGTCTGGATTGGCGCGCGCCACGGCCTGCGTGCCGATGCTGGAACCGGCGCCGGGCCGGTTCTCCACCACGATCGGCACGCCCAGCTTCTTGCCCAGCAAGACGGAAAGCGGACGCGCGACGACGTCGGCCGACCCGCCGGGCGGATAGCCCACGATGAGCTGGATGGGACGCTCGGGGTACTCCGCGTACGCCGTGGCCGATACGGCGGCCAATCCCAGCGACATGGCGGCCAGAACGCCGCCCTTCTTGATCTTGTGCAACAGGGTCATGGTGTCTCCTTCACTCGTTTTTATTGCGCGCGTTGCGCGTCAGGGTTCGATAAACGTCACTTCATCGGCGTAGGCCAGGGGCGCGGCGGTGGCCGCCTGCAACGCTTCGCGCGTCAGGCCGCGCAACATGCGGCGCACGACGAAGCCGCGCGCCGGATCGATGTCGATGACCGCCAGGTCCGTGTAGATCACGTCGGCCACGCCTGGACCGGTCAACGGCAGCGTGCAGGCGCTGACCAGCTTGGAATTGCCGTCGCGGTCGCAGTGCTGCATGGCAACGGCAACGCGGCGCGCGCCCGCCACGAGGTCCATCGCGCCGCCGATGCCGGGCACGTCGCCCGGCAGGCCAAGCGACCAGCTGGCCAGATCTCCGTTGGGCGCTACCTGAAAACCGCCCAGAATGGTCAGATCCAGATGCCCGCCGCGCATCATGGCGAACGACGTTGCCTGGTCGCAGATCGAAGACCCCGGCAGCAGTTGCACGGACACCTTGCTGGCGTTGATCAGGTCCGGGTCGGGCGTCTCGCCGTCGTGCAGACCGCGCAGGCCGAGGATGCCGTTCTCGCTGTGCAGAATGATCTCTTTGTCCGGCGCGATGCAGCCCGCCACCAGCGTGGGAATGCCGATGCCGACATTCACATAACTGCCGTCGGGAATGTCGTCCGCGACAATCTGCGCCACGCGCAGGCGGGAGAGGGGTTTAACCGTCATGGCGTGCCTCCAGGCGTACGACGCTTTGAACGAAGATGCCGGGCGTGTGCACGGCGTCGGCGGCGAGTCCGCCCAGCGGCACGATTTCGTTGACCTCGGCAATGGTGTGCCGCGCGGCCATCGCCATGACCGGTCCGAAGCCGCGCGCGGCCAGGCGGTAGGTCAGGTTGCCCCAGCGGTCCGCCTGATCGCCCTTGAGCAACGCAAAGTCTGCGGGCAGCGGATTCTCCAGCACATAGCCCTTGCCTTCATAGACGCGCTGCTCCTTGCCGTCGGCCACCGGCGTGCCGTACGACGTGGGCGTGAAGAACGGGCCCAGCCCGGCGCCGGCAGCGCGCATACGCTCCAGCAGCGTGCCCTGCGGCACGACTTCCAGTTCGATCTTGCCCGCGCGGTACAGGGCAGTGAACACGTCAGACCCCGACGACTTGGGATACGAGCAGATCACCTTGCGCACCAGGCCGGCCGACAGCAATGCCGCCAGTCCGTAATCGCCGGTGCCCGCGTTGTTGCTCACAATGGTCAGGTTGCGCGGTCCCGCGTCCTTCAACGCGTGCAGCAGCGCGCAGGGCAGACCCGAGTCGCCGAAGCCGGCCACCATCACGGTGGCCCCATCGCCGATCACACTGACCGCCTCTTGCAGCGAGGGAGATATCTTGTCGATCATGAACACTCCCTGCGGCGCGCGACACGCCGCAGGGCTCCAGGTTGGATGAATGAAATCAGAGCGCGGCCGCGGTGCCCAGCACGGCGGTGGACTGGCTGGACAAGGTGGCGCCGTTGCCGTGGACCAGCGCGATGTCGGCGGACCGCTGACGCGCGCCGGCCTGGCCGCGCAACTGCGCAACCGCCTCCAGCACCAGGAACACGCCGTACATGCCGGGGTGGCCGAACGACAGGCCGCCCCCATTGGTGTTGACCGGCAGCGACCCGCCGGGGCCGATGCGGCCGCCCTCCACGAAGCGGCCGCCTTCGCCCTTGGGGCAGAACCCCAGGTCTTCCAGGAACAGCAGCACATTGATGGTGAACGCGTCGTACAGGCAGACGAGGTCTACGTCCGGCACTTGCACGCCGGCCTGCGCCAGCGCCCGCGGCCCCGAGCGCGAGGCCGCGGTGACGGTCAGGTCCTGCATCGAAGAGATTTGCCGATGCCAGACCTCGGTGGCATTGCCCAACACATAGACCGGCGGTTGCGCCAGATCGCGCGCGCGGTCCGACCGCACCAGTACGAACGCGCCCGCGCCGTCGGTCAGGAGGCAGCAGTCGCGCACCGTCAGCGGATCGCACACCGGCCTTGCGGCCAGCACCTGATCGAGGCTGAGCGGATCGCGCGACCAGGCGTCCGGATTGAGCTGCGCCCACTCGCGCGCCGACACGGCCACCTGCGCCAGCTGCTCGCGGGTGGTGCCGTATTCGTGCATGTGGCGTGCGGCAGCCAGCGCGTAGGCGGTGATGGGCTGCAGCGGCTCGTACGGCGCCTCGAAAGGCTGCGGATCCAGCGCCGCGCGCATCTTGCCGACGGCGGCCCGGTTCATCGTGCCCGAGCGCTGCGTGCTGCCATAGCAGACCAGCACCGCGTTGCACTCGCCGGACATCAGCGCGTGGACGGCGGGCGCCAGGTGCGCGACGAAGCTCGAGCCGCCCAGCATGGTGCTGTCGATGAACGTGGGCTTGATGCCCAGGTATTCGGCCACCGGCATCGCCCACATCGTTGCCGACGCGCTGCACGTGCAGAGGCCGTCGATGTCGCTCATGCGCAGGCCGGCATCCGCCACGGCGCGCGCGCTCGCCTGCGCCAGGATTTCCATTTCAGTGAAGCCGGCGGCGTTGCCCAGGCCTGCGTGGCCGATGCCGGCAATCGCGGCCGCGCCGCGAAATGTGTTCTCTTTCATGCTTGCTCGTCCAGACTGAACACGACGCGGTTGGCGTCGCCATGGGCGCGCACCACGGCGCGCACGGCGTCGCCGATGCGGGGCCGGGCGGCAGGGGCGTTTTCGACGCGGCTCATCATGCGAAAGCCTTCTTCCAGATCGACGAGGCACACGTTATAGTCGCCGCCCGCCTCGGGCGAACGCCGGACCGTGGTGGTCGAATGAATGACGCCGCGGCCGCTCGGCTCGAACCAGTCAAAATCCCCGCCGCCGCACTGCGGGCAGATCTGGCGCGGATAGAAGACCGCCAGGCCGCAACCGCCACAGCGCGGCACGCGCCACACGCCCTGCGCCAGCGAACTGAAGTACGTCTGCTCCACGCCGACCGGCGCGTCCGTCTTGTGCACGGTGCTCATGCGCGGGCCTCCTGATGGGGATAGCCCAGCGCGCGCGAGCGGGCGCACGCCTGGTCGGCCAGCGCGGGCGCCTGGCCCAGATAGTTGGCGGGGTCGGTGATGCGCGCCAACGCCTCGCGGTCGAAGTGCTTGCTGACCTCGGGCGAATCCAGCAACGCCTCGGCCAGGCTGCACCCGCGTCCCAGCGCCGCGCGGCAGGCGTCGTAGACGATGTGATGCGCGTTGTGCCGGCCCAGCGCGGGCGCCAGCTCCATCATGACGGCCTCGGCCACGATCAGGCCGTGCGTCAGGCCCAGATTGGCGCCCATGCGTTCCACGTCCACGCTCAGCCCGCCCAGCGCGAATCGGGCCTGATGCAGCGCGCCGGCCGTCAGGATGAAACTCTGCGGAATGGCGATCCATTCCGCATGCCACGGCCCCGTTGCGCGCTCAAAGTCCTGCACCGCGGCATCCAGCATCAGGCCGGCGTGCTGGCGCACGGCCTTGGCCGCCGCGAGCATCAGTTCGCTAGAGATGGGATTGCACTTTTGCGGCATCGTGCTGCTGGCGCCACGGCCCTTCACGAAGGGTTCGCGCAGCTCGCCGAATTCCGTGGACGCCATGATCATCACATCGGTGGCGACCTTGCCCAGTGAACTGGCGATCAATGCCAACAGGTTGACCACCTCGGCCAGCGAGTCGCGCGCAACGTGCCAGGTCGTGGCCGGGACGGCCAGGCCCAGTTCCTTGGCCAGTTCGCGCTGCACCGCCAGTCCGTGCTCGCCCATGGAAGCCAACGTGCCCGCCGCCCCAGCAAGCTGCACGCACAGCACGCGATCGCGCAGCTGCGCCAGCCGTTCCTGATGCCGGTCGAACATCGACAGCCAGACGCCCGCCTTGTAGCCGAACGTGATGGGCAGCGCATGCTGCAAATGCGTGCGCCCAGCCATCGGCGTCGCGCGGTGACGCTCGGCCAGGCCCGCCAGCACTTCGCGCACTTCGGACAAGTCACGCTCGATCACGTCCAGGCCGGCGCGCACCTGCAACACGATGCCGGTGTCCATGATGTCCTGCGTGGTCGCGCCCCAGTGCAGATATCCGCCCGCGTCGCCGCATTGCGTGGCAAGCTGCTCGACCAGCGGGAGGATGGGGTAGCCCACGATGTCGGTCTGCTGACCCAGCCCGGGCAAATCCAGTTCGCCGGGCTTGACGCGGGCGGCGATCTGTTCGGCGGCCTCGGCCGGAATCAGCCCGAGTCGGGCCTGCGCGCGGGCCAGCGCGACCTCGACCTCGACATAGCGCGCAAGCGTCGCCTGATCGGAGAAAATCTCGCGGGCTTCGGCCGTGCCGAAGGCGTCACGAAAGAGAACAGAGTCGAGAACCGTGGTGGCCCCGCCCAGCAGAGAAACCGGCATGCTAACCTCGCTGAAACCACGAACATATCAATATGTTCGAACATATAGGAAGTCTAGGGATGCTTGGCGGACCGGGATATCGGGGTATACCCGCAGGTGCTTTGGAAAAGACTAGGAGCAATCCATGACACGGATGACAGCGGCGCGCCTGACGGCCGCGCTGAGCGAGGCGATCGTCGCGGGCCATCACAAGGTCGGCGACCTGCTGCCCACCGAATTGGAATTGGCGGCGCAGTACGACACCAGCCGGCACACGGTGCGGCTGGCGCTGCAAGAATTGCAGCAACTGGGTCTGGTATCGCGCCGCAAGAACGTCGGCACGCGCGTCGAGTCGGCGCGGCCCGCGGCCAACTACAAGCAGGCGCTGACTTCAATCGAGGGCGTGGTGCAGTTCGGCAAGGCGCACATGCGCGAGGTCATCGACGTGGCCGACGAAGTGGCCGACCTGACGCTGGCGCAGACACTGGGCTGTGCGGGCGGCACGCGCTGGCTGCGCATTTCAAGCCTGCGCCGCAATCGCGACGATGCGGCCAATCCGATCGGATGGACAGACGCATACCTGGACCCGGCCTATCGCGACGTCGTTCCGCGCGTGCGCGACAACCCGCAGGAATTGATCAGCAGCCTGATCGAGGCGAACTACGGCGTGAACATCGTGCAGATCCGCCAGGACATCGAAGCGGTCGCGCTGCCGGCGCGCGTGGCCGGTCCGTTGAACGCCGAGGCCGGCTCACCCGCGCTACGCATCTTGCGCAGCTACATCGACACGACGCGCCAGACCGTCGAGATCAGCGTCACGTACCATCCCGCCAGCCGTTTCCGGCTGACGATGGCGCTGGACCGGCATACGGAATAAAGCAAAAAAGGTAGGCCACGCACCGTCACGGTGGCCTACCAAGGCCGACATCGTTGCAGCCTGCGCAGTGCAGGCCGCGCATTGCAGCCCTCTCGTTGCAGCCCAATTACTTCGGCATGAGCACCGTGTCGATGACGTGGATGACGCCGTTATCCGCCACCACGTCCGTCTTCACGACCTTGGCGTTATCCACCATGACCGTCCCGCCATTGACCGTCACCGTCAGCGGGCTGCCTTGAACGGTTTTCACCTGGCCTGCCTTCACGTCCTTGGCCATGACCTTGCCCGGCACGACGTGATAGGTCAGGACCTTGGTCAGCGCCGCCTTGTCCTTCAACAGCGCGTCGAGCTTGTCCTTCGGCACCTTGGCGAAAGCCTCATCGGTCGGCGCAAACACGGTGAACGGCCCCGGACCCTTCAGCGTGTCCACCAGGCCGGCCGCCTGCACGGCGGTCACCAGGGTGTTGAACGACCCCGCGGATTTGGCGGTGTTGACGATGTCGGCGGCCTGCGCCGTGCCCAGCGCCAGGGTGAGCGAAATACCTGCCAGAAGACGTTTCATGATTGACTCCTTGTCCCGTGAACATCCGCGAAAAGCGGGGTTTGCGCAAAGCGGCGTCGAGATCGAAATTGAACCGCTTGAGGAGAAAATTTACGCGTCGGACGGCTTCTCGTCCACGTTTTGAACCGCTATTATTCAAACTTATCGGTTCAATATCGGGTCAACTGAAACCATGGAATCCAAGCAACCGGATGACGGCCGCATCACCTACCGCAGCGGCGTGGCGGCGCGGCTGGCGGGACTGTCGCCCGAGACCCTGCGCGTCTGGGAACGCCGCTACAACCTGTCGGGCGCGGAACGCTCGGCGCGTGGCCAGCGGCTTTATTCCGCCGAGCAGGTTCGCCGGCTCAGCCTGCTCAAGCAGCTGGTCGATCAGGGTCACGCCATCGGCGTGCTCGCCCCCATGTCCGTGGATCAGTTGCAGGAACTGGCGGGCGCCGCCGCGCACCAGCCCAAGACGCACGGGCCGTTGAGGCTGGGCGTGGTCGGCGCCAACCTGGCGCGGCGCATTACCGGCAGCGGACGCGACGGCCTGGACGTGATCGTCCAACACAGCTGGCCCCACCTTGAACAGGTCGCGCTCACGCCGCAGGACACCGGCGTCGAGGTACTGGTGATCGAACAGTCCGAACTGCACGAGAGCGCCTTGCCGCTGATCGTGGCCGCCGCGCAAGCATGCGGCCAAGCGGCCGTCGTGGTGCTGTACCGGTTCTGCGCCAGCGCGACCATCCGCGCGTTGCGCGCGCACGGCTGCCTGGCCGCCCGCGTTCCTGCCGACACCGGCGAGCTGCTGCAGTTGTGCCGGTCCGCGCTGGCGGGCGAGCGGTTGCCGACCGCGCCACAGCATCCGACCCTGGAGCTGCGCTTTGACGAGCATGCGCTCTTGACCATCATGGCGTCCGGTAGCGGCCTTGCCTGCGAATGCCCGAAGCACCTGGCCGATCTGTTGCTGATGGTGGGCAGCTTCGAACGCTACAGCGTCCAGTGCGCGTCCCGCAATGAAGACGACGCCCAACTGCACAGCGAACTCGGACGCGCAGCCGGGCAGGCACGCGCCATCCTGGAAGTTGCGATGGAACGCCTGGCCAGAGCCGAAGGGCTGCCGTTGCCGGCGGGGACGCCGAAGACCGACACCCAAAAGAAAACGCGCTGAAGGCAGAGCAGTAAGACCCTGCCTTCAGCGCGTGGCGCGTGCAAAGGAACGAGCCCGGATTCAAACCCGTTGCCGTACAGGCATCGGCATTGAACCGGCCCCGCCCCACGAGGCTCAGAAGCGCGTCATCAGCTTGAACATGCCCGACTGCTGGCGATTGCCGCCGCCAAACTGCGCGTCGTACGCCACGCCAGCCGTCGTGTTGCGCGTGATCGCCACTTCGGCGCCCAGGCCCAGCACGGCCGCGTTCTGCGCGATGGGAACGCCCGACACCGTGAAGGTGCTGCCGCCCTCGAAAGCCAGCTTCTGCGTGGGCTTCACATCGCCCATCGCATGGCGCCAACCCACCGTGGCCGTCAGGCGGCCCGGCGCGTCATCCGTGCCGATCAGCATGGCGCCGCGCAAGCCCAGCGTGGTGCTCGTCACATCGTCCTTGCTGCCCTCGCCGCGCAGGGCCGCGCTGCCGCCCGTTTCCTGGAAGTCGCGCGTGCGGACCTGGTTCCATGCCACGCCGGCAAAGGGTTCGATGGCGTAGGCGTCGCCTAGCGGCAGCTTGTAACCCAGTTCCGTGAACACCTGCGTTGACGACGCGTTATACGACGACTCGAGGCGCTGGTTCAGGCTGCCGGCCGCGATATTGCGCTTGGAATCGATCTCGTGCCAGGTGTAGGCCGCGCCCACCATGAAGCGCACATGTCCGGGACCGGCTTCAAAATTCTTGCCGCCGAAGACCGTGGCCGTGTAGCTGTCCACGCGCATGCGCGACGACACGTCGGAGATCGAGTTGTGGCTGCCGGTGTACCCGACCGCGCCGCCCAGACGCCAACCGCCGCCCACGTCGCCGTCACCGCCGACAAAGAGACCGCCCGCGGACTGATGCACGGTGGACGCATTGCCGTCGCCGCCGAAGGTGCTCCAGTTGCCGAAGGCCTGCGCCCAGATCGGCGATGCGCCGCTTTGCGGCAGGGCGTCTGACGACGACGCGCCCAATTGGGCCGTCGGCCGGCCGGCGCGCATCGGCGCGTCGAGGTTGCCGCGCAGATGCGACAGCGGCAGGGTGGTCACCGCATCACCCTGGCCTTGCAATACGCTGCCGGTGCTGGCGTACGCTTCGCCGGACAGTTGCTTCAAGGCCGCGCGCGCTTGCGCGGGAGACATGGCCAGCACGGCCGCCGTCACCTGGCTTGCACCCGTCGTCTTGCCTGCGCCATTGCCGCTGGCGATCAGCGACGAGTCGGCGCCGGGCGTGACGGGCGTGGTGACGATCGGGGCGGATTCATTGCCGTTGCCGGTGCCTGCCGCCGCCGAGCCATTGCCCGTCGTTGCCGATCCGTTGCCCGTCGTTGCGGAACCGTTACCCGTCGACGCCGAGCCGTTGCCCGCCGAGGCCGACCCATTGCCCGTCGATGCGGATCCGTTGCCCGCCGATGCAGAGCCGTCGCCAGCCGACGCCGAGCCATTGCCCGTCGACGCGGAACCGTTACCCGCCGAAGCCGAGCCATTACCGCTCGAAGGCGGCGCTTCCTGATCCAGCGCTCCACCGACGTTCGTTTCGTTCTCCGAACCGCCTACGCTGCCGATCGGCACGTCGTTACGCGAGAGCGTCATGAAAGCATTCTTCGCGTCATAGCTGAGCGACGGCGTCAGGAACGCGTAGTTGCTCGACACGCCCGTGAACCGGCCTTGAATGCCGCCGTCCGCGGTCAGGATGTTGTACGTCGTGCGCGGCGCGTAGTTGCCATTGGGCCCCACATGCGCGACCGTGCCGTCCAGCGTGGCAACGCCGGTCACATGGATGCGGTCGCTCAGCGTGCTGGTCGGATCGGCGTGCACGCGATAGATCGTGTCCTGGCCGAAGTTGAGATTGCCGTTGACCGTCAGCGTGCCCATCGGCGTGCCGTCGTTACCCGGCGAAATCACCGCCGTGGGGTACAGCGTCGTGCTGCCGACTTGGCCGACACCTGCCAGCACCACTTCGCGGCCGATGTCCATCGGGCCGTTCAGCTTGCCGTTGATCTCCAGCGCGCCGTCGGCGATGAAGATGGGGCCGGTCAGGTTGCTGCTGTCGCCGTTCAGGATGATGGAGCCGACGCCGGTCTTCACAAAACCTTCCGTGCCTTGCAGCGGGTTGTCGATGATGTCGACAAACTGGCCGGCCGCATACGTGCCGTCGCCGACGACGATGACGGGCGGGTTGCCGCCCGTGCCCGCCAGCGTGATCGGCGCGCCTTGCAGGCGATAGCGGTCCGTGGCGAACTGCAAGCCCGACGCACGCACCGGACCGGCGCTGCCGTCCACAGTGACCGTGCCCGCCGCGCCCGTGAAGATCGCATAGCCGCCGCTGGGCAGGGCGCCCGTGGCGTTCGTCGGGCTGCTCCAGTTGCCGCTCGTCGCCGTCCACGTACCGCTGCCGCCGCCCGCGGTTGCCGCGGAGGCCACACCATTGCCGTTCCACAGATTGGTGGTGCTGGGACCCAGGACCAGGTTGATGTGCTTGTCGCCGGTCAGCGTCTGGATCGTCGCGGCCGGCGCCGAGTCGCCGGAGACCGTGCCCAGCGTCAGTCCGCTGCCGCTCAGCGTGCCGCCGTACGACATGATGCGGTAAAAGCCCGCGTTGACCCCGTGCGTGCTGACCTTCACGTTCAACGTCGCGTTGTTCAGGGCAACGTTGCCGCCCACCTTGATGTTGTCGCCCGTGCCGGGTTGCGTGATGGGCAGTCCGGCGTAGCCGGTTTCGAAATCAAAGACACCGTTGTTGATCGACAGATTGCCGTTCACCACGAGATTGCCGTTGGAGACCCCCGTCGGCGTGTCCACCCAGTATCCCGGCGCCACGCGGGAATTTCCCGTCACGTTCAGGTCGCCACCGATCGACCCGAAACCCGCCACCGTGCCATTCGACATGGCATTGACGTTGCCGCCGATCGCCACGCCCGCACCGCCGCCATTACCGCCAATAACCGCCGTGCCGCCGTTGACATCAATGCCGCCGGGAAAGTTGGCCGACCCGTCAAACACCTGCGTATTGCCCGACCCGAGGGTCAGGTCCGCAGCGGTGACGTTCCCCACGTAGGACGCGCTCAGGGCGAGCGTCGCCGTCAGCCACTTCTTTGTGCCGTATGCCAAAACTTCAATCCTCCGGATTAATCGAGCTTCCTTTCACACATTGCCGATATGTTTAAAAAGTATCGACAAGTAATAATGCAGCCGGCGTGAATTTAGGGTCAGCTCTCGAAAAAAGGAGGCAATGTATAACGATTTTTTTACGTCCCCGTTAATAAATGGGGTTATATCCCGTTAATTATCAAAATAGGTCTACGGCATACGACCGATCTTTGTAGGAAGCACTACGCGCGGGTTATCCGAAGTATTTATATTGGTCGATCGGATACCATCTTTGCGAGGCGAACAGCCCAGTTGGATACCATCCGCTCCCCTTACGGTGCCGGTTATCGGACAGCGACTCACATACATTTCCGAAACAAAATGACACGACGGACTGGTCGACCCTTACCTTTTTGATTAATCCGGTCGGCGCTCCGCGCCCAACCTCAAAATGCGTATGAGCCGGGTGATTAATACCGCTAGTGAAAACGCCGCACGGGTTCTCACAGTTTTGGAACCGCATTCAGGGCACTGCGTGGCAACGTCGTGCCTCGCCACCAAGCGTTCCACGGACCACTTCAGTCCACCATTACGCTGCTCAAGCTGGCGGATCCGCTGCAATTCGTCCCGGCTTTGGACGGCGCGCAGATAAGCGCGCAGCCCGTCGAACGGTGGCCGTGTCTCACTGCGGCAGTCGGGCGTAACCATGTTCTCTCCACCCACCTATTGCGCCGGTGAGGCGGCGGCCACGGCGTCCGGCAGCGGAAACGTCACGCTCAAGCACACGCCACGCCCCTCGGCGCCGTCCTCCAACGTGACGCGCGCATTGTGCGAGCGGGCGATCCTTGCCACCAGGGCCAGCCCCAATCCGCTACCGTGGCTTGGCGCACCGGGCCCGCGGTAGAAGGGGTCGAAGATGCGCTCGCGCAGCGGCCGTGCGATGCCCGGGCCGTTGTCCGACACCGCCAACGTGACACTGTCGGCCGCCCGCTCCACCGCCACCCGGATCGAACTGCCGTCGCCGCTGTACCGGCCCGCGTTGTCCAGCAGGTTCCGAACCAGGATGCCCAGCGCATCGACCTGGCCCAGAATCTGGCCCGGGACGGCATCCACGGTGAGCTGCTGGCCGCGATGGACGAACGACGCCTGCATGTCCCGCAGCACAAAGCCCACGACGGAAGCGAGATTCACCGGTTCGAGCACGATGTCGTTCCTGTCGGTGCGCGCCAGGTCCAGCAGCTGCTCGACGATGCGCGCGCTGCGGCGGGTCGTCTCGGCGATCTTCTGCATCAGCATCTTCGCTTTGACGGGATCGTTGACCCGATATGCCGTATCCGCATACACGGCCAGCACCGCCAACGGCGTGCGCAGTTCGTGGGCGGCGTCGCCGATGAATCGCCGCTCGTTCTCGACGAGCGTCAGCACCCGCCGCTGCCGCTCGTTGATGGCGCGTATCAAGGGGCCCACTTCGGCGGGCACCGCGCGTTCGTCAACGGTCACGCCGTCGGTCACGCTGGCCTGCGCGATCTCCCGGCCGGCGCGGCCGAGCTTGCGCGTCGAACGGCAGACCACGAACATCGTGACGCTGCCGATTCCGGCAAACATCAGCAGCGTGATGATCGAGCCCAACTCGAAGCGGTCGGCAAGCCCCGCGTAGAACGCGCGCGTCGGCGTCGCGGCAACGATCTCAAAGCGTGCCGTCTCGTCCAATCCCGCATAAACGCGCCAGGTGTCGCCGCCCAAGAGGACGCACGAGAATCCGATGGAATTGACCTGCGCCATCCGCGTCCGTGGCGCGTCCGTCGACGCCAGCACCAGCCGGTTCGTCACGCGGTCCCAGACCTGGATCTCGGTCTTGCCGATGGATTGGCGCAACAGGACGGCGGGGACGGGCAGGTCGCGGGTGATGTCCTGCGTCACCGGCACCATCGCCAGAAAGAACGCAACGCTGTCGACCACCGCGCTCAGCTCATGATCGCGCGCCCCAGACTCTGTCCGCGTCAGGCTGCTCCAGTACAGACCGAACTGCACCAGCCACGACACCAGCAGCGCGCTGAAGATGCCCAGCAGAATCTGCGCGCGCAT
Organism: Achromobacter sp. UBA5777; assembly: GCF_002418565.1. NCBI lineage: Bacteria > Pseudomonadati > Pseudomonadota > Betaproteobacteria > Burkholderiales > Alcaligenaceae > Achromobacter > Achromobacter sp. UBA5777. The sequence continues at coordinate 16,299 of NZ_DIEJ01000117.1, forward strand.
CGAATTCGTGACCCGGCGCATCAGCTGCCGTCCCGGGCCAGGCGATAGCCTTGGCCATGCACGTTCTCAATGGCGTCCTTGCCCAGCTTGCGCCGCAGGGCGTGAATGAACACGGCGATCGTATTGCTTTCGCCGGGCCGGCCGGCGCCGTAGAGATGCGCGCGCAGTTCTTCGGTGGACACCAGCCGGTCGGGATGCCTGAGCAGCATCTCCAGCGTGCGGAACTCCTGCTCGGACAGGCGCGTCGGCACCTCGTCGACAAAGGCCTCGCGGCGCCCGGGGTCCAGCTTCACATGACGCCAGGCCAACACCTTGTCGCCCGCCACGCCGCTGCGCCGGAGCAGCGCGCGCATGCGTGCAAAGAGTTCTGTGGGCTCGAACGGCTTGATGACGTAATCGTCGGCGCCCAGATCCAGCCCCTTGATGCGGTCGCTCAAGGCATCCCGCGCGGTGATCAGGATCACCGGCGCCGCGTCGCCACGCCGGCGCAGAAAGCGCAGCACGTCCAGGCCCGATCCGCGATGCAAGCCGATATCGAGCAGCACGATCGTGAAGGCATGCTCCAGAAGCAGCACCTTGGCGGCGTCGACTTCCTGCACCAGCGTCACCGCAAAGTCCAGCTCCTCGAGGGCCAGCGTCAGTGCGTCCGCGAACATCGCGTCGTCCTCGACCAACAGCACCCGCATGTCAGTTCCCCTCTGTGGGCGTTGTCAGCCTCTGCGCGGCGCGGCGGGCGTGCCGCGCATGCCGCATCATAAAAGGTCTGCCGCCGGCTCAGGCGTGCGCGGGCGCGGCCAACGCCAGCGGCTCGTAGCGCGCGCCCGGATGCGCCGCAGCCGTTCGCCGCTCCGTCTTGAAGCGCGCCACCGCCTGCAGCAGCTCCTTCGCCTGCGTGGCCATCGCGCCTGCCGCCGCGGCCGATTCCTCGACCAGCGCGGCGTTCTGCTGCGTCATCGTGTCCATCTGCGACACCGCCACGTTCACCTGTTCGATGCCACTGGTTTGCTCCGCCGAGGCCGAGGCGATTTCCACCGTCACCTCTTTCAGGCGGGCCACCGCGTCCAGCACCTTCTGCATCTGGTCGCCCGCCGTGGCCGCCAGCGACTCGCCGCCTTGCACCGCGCGCTTGGAATTCTCGATCAGGCCCTTGATCTCCTTGGCTGCCGTCGCGCTGCGTTGCGCCAGCGCGCGCACTTCGGTGGCCACCACCGCGAAGCCGCGGCCCTGTTCGCCGGCCCGCGCGGCTTCCACCGCCGCATTCAGCGCAAGAATATTCGTCTGGAACGCGATGCTGTCGATCACCGAGACGATCTCGCCGACGCGCTCGGCATCGGTCGAGATCGCACCGATCGCGTCCACCACCTGGCCCACCACGCGGCCGGCCTCAACCGTGAGCTGGCTGCAATCCACGGCGAGACTGCTGCCGCTGGCAGCGTTGTCCTGGTTCATCCGCACGGTCGAGGTCATTTCCTCGATGCTGGCGGCCGTTTCCTCCAGCGACGCAGCCTGCTCCTCGGTACGCTGCGACAGGTCGGCGTTGCCTTCTGCGATCTGGGCGGACGCCGTCGAGATGGACTCCGCCGCGCTGATGATGGTCCCCACCGTCGTCGCCAGTTGCATGCGCATCGTCTCCAGCGAATACATCAGGCTCGACCGGTCGCGTCCGTCCAGCGTGAGCGCAGTCGTGAGATCGCCGTTTGCAATGGCGCCTGCCAGCTTCTGCGCATCGGCAGGCTCGCCGCCAAGCTGACGCAGGATGCTGCGCGTGATCAGCCAGGCCGACAGCACACCGGCCAGCACGGCGATCGCCATGATCACGACGATTGCATTGCGCAGGCGCGCTGACGTCTGCGCGGCCTCTGCGGCCGATTCGTCACTGAGTTTGGTTTCCAGGTTGGCTAGCGCCATCAACTGGTCGAGCCAGGCGTCCTGCTTGGCGCGCAGCTCTTCACGCAGAATCCGGGCGGCTTCCTGCGCATTGTTCTGGCGCCCGGCTTCAAGGGCGCGCAGGTAGATGGGCGAGGCTTCCTGCTGCGCACGCTGCGCGGCGGCCAGCAGATCGGTCTCGGCGGGCAGCGTCCCTTCATCCTCGGCAAACATCTTTGCAAGCTGTTCGCTGGCTTGGCGATAGCGCGTCGCCATGTCTTCCGATCGGGTGATCTCATTCGCCACGGCTTGGGGGTCCGTGTACAGCACGATGTTGCGCACCACGATCGCCCGGCCCTGCACCAGCTCGCGCATCTGCAACGCCAGCTTCAGCTGCTGGTTGTTCACGTTGACGATGTCGGACATCGACTTGTCCAGCGTCCGCATGGCATACAGGGAAAGGCCCCCAAGCACCAGCAGCGCCAGGATAAGCAAGAGGAAACCGATAGCGAGGCGAGACCTCACTTTCATGGATGCAAGATTCATCATTCGCCTTTGTTGTGATCGGCAACCGGCTCATGACTACTCGCGCTATTGCAGCGCTGGCCCCACTGACAGGCGCCGCGCCGGCTGACGAGCGCGACTATAGCGAGGCAACAATTAATGAATCGTTAAGCCTCGCCAAGGCTAGAAGCTGTGCCGCAACCCCAACGCAATGGTCTGCGGGCTGGCGCCGGCGGTCACGCCAAGTTCATTGATGGCGAAATCGTAGGCCGCGTTCGAGCGATTCTTGATCTTCGAGTAATACGCATACACGGACGTGCGCTTGGACAAGGGCTGCTCGTAGCCGAGCGTGTATTGGACTGCGCCGGTGTTCTCGCCGCTGCGGACATAGCCCACCTGTTGCGTGGACGGCCCGGTACCGTTGGCGGCGTAGCCGACGGACGCATTGAGGCTGCCGGAACCCAGCTTCTGCACCAGCGACACGTAATAGCCCTTGCGGCGCAGATCGCCGGTGGCCGTCTGGTAGCGCAGTTGCTCGACGACAAGATTGATCGTGGTGGTCGGGAACGAATACGAGGCGCCCAGCTTGATGGCATCGTCGTGCGAGTCGGCCATCTGGTAGTTTCTGTGCAGTTCATAGGCCGCGACCAGCGCCAGCGGACCTTCCTTGTAGGCCGCGGACCACGAAAAGAGCTGGGGATTGCGCGGCGTCGTCATGCGCTCCTGCGGCAGGCCCCAAGTGAAGCCCGCGCTCAGGCCATGCCAGTCGGCCGACCGGAAATGCAGCGAGTTCTTTTGGCGCCGGTCGAACGAGCTGGTGTTCTCGACGTTGCCCGAGCTGGAGGCCGAACCGTTGCCCATCAGCGCCATGTACCCGGCCGTCATCGGATAGTACGGGTCCATCTTCATGGTCGACTCGGTGTAAGCCGTGTGCCAATTGCCCAGGAAGAACGTGCCGTAAGGCGACGCCAGCCCCAGGCGCGTGTTCCGGCTGGCGATCTCGCCTTGTCCGGTGTTGAGCGCGATGCCGCTTTCGATCTGGAAGATTGCCGAGAGACCATTGCCCAGGTCCTCTTCGCCCCGCAGGCCGAAAACCGACCGGTTGTTCGTCATGCGCGAGCCGGAGCCGGCATTGTCGCCGCCGCTGATCCAGGCGTATTCCAGTGCGGTGTTCAGCCGGCCGTATAGCGTGACGGATGACTGCGCCGTCGCGCTGCCCACGGCGCCACACAGCGCGGCCACCGCGCATCCACCAACCAGAACCCGTTTGCGCGCGTCGCGGCCAACCTTCATCTCATGCTCCTGTGCTTTCCGTGGGAATCCTGCGCGATGAACCCATGGGCACGGGATACGAGCGACCCCGGAACTGCAAGGCAGCACGCAAACCGGAAGACGATACGCGTGCATGCCGTGCCGGCGCCATTCGTCGATGGTATAGGGTGACGAACCTAATGTCGGATTGCGCCCCGGCGGGCGCCATGAAAACCTAGCCACCGCGAAATTAATCGAGGAGAGTGGCATGGCTTCGCGTCGACAAGTCCTGGGAGCGGCATCTTCGCTGGCTTCAGCGTTTGCGCTCAACAGCATGTGGGCAGGCCGGGCGAATGCCGGGTCGCAGAACCAGACCGGCACGCCGCTGGCGGACGGTCCCCCGGAAGTGATTTTCTACAACGGCCGCTTCACCACGCTGGACCGCGCCAATCCGGAAGCGGGCGCCGTCGCCGTGAAGGCCGGCAAGTTCGTCGCGGTGGGCAGCGATCGGGAAGTCCTGCGCCTGGCGGGACCGAACACCCGGCTGGTGGACCTGAAAAAGAAAGGCGTCCTGCCCGGGCTCTACGACAACCACACGCACGTCGTGCGCGGCGGCCTGAACTACAACATGGAGCTGCGCTGGGACGGCGTGCGGTCCCTGGCGGACGCCATGGAAATGCTGCGCCGCCAGGTCGCCAACACGCCCGCGCCCCAATGGGTGCGCGTGGTGGGCGGATTCACCGAGCACCAGTTCATTGAAAAGCGCCTGCCGACCATCGAGGAAATCAATGCGGTTGCGCCGGACACCCCCGTGTTCCTGCTGCATCTGTACGACCGCGCGCTGCTGAACGCCGCGGCGCTGCGCGTGGTGGGTTACACCCGGGACACGCCCGACCCCGAAGGCGGTCAGATCATCCGCGATTCGAACGGCAATCCGACGGGCCTGCTGCTGGCCAAGCCCAATGCCACGATCCTGTATTCCACGCTGGCCAAGGGTCCGAAGCTGCCGTTCGACTACCAGCTGAACTCCACGCGCCACTTCATGCGCGAGCTGAACCGGCTGGGCGTCACGGGCGTCATCGACGCCGGCGGCGGCTATCAGAACTATCCGGACGACTACGCCGTCATCCAGAAGCTGGCCGACGACAACCAGCTGACGGTCCGGCTGGCGTACAACCTCTTCACGCAAAAGCCCAAGCACGAGAAGGAAGACTTCCTGAACTGGACGTCTTCGGTGAAGTACAAGCAGGGCGACGATTATTTCCGCCACAACGGCGCGGGCGAAATGCTGGTGTTCTCGGCCGCCGACTTCGAGGACTTCCGCGTCGAACGCCCGGACATGCCGCCGGAGATGGAAGGCGAACTGGAAGAGGTCGTGCGCGTTCTGGTCCAGAACAAGTGGCCCTGGCGCCTGCACGCCACGTACGACGAAACCATCTCGCGGGCGCTGGACGTCTTCGAGAAAGTGCATCGCGACACGCCGCTGACCGGCATCAACTGGTTCTTCGATCACGCCGAGACGATCTCGGACAAGTCGATCGATCGGATCGCCGCGCTGGGCGGCGGCATTGCCGTGCAGCACCGCATGGCTTACCAGGGCGAATACTTTGTCGAGCGCTACGGCGCGAAGGCCGCGCAGGCCACGCCCCCGGTCAAGCGCATCTTGCAAAAGGGCGTGAAGACGTCCGCCGGTACGGATGCCACGCGCGTCGCGTCGTACAACCCGTGGATCTCGCTGTCGTGGATGACGACGGGCAAGACCGTGGGCGGCATGCCGCTGTATCCGCACGAAAACCTGCTGGACCGCGAGACGGCGCTGCGCATGTGGACTGAGAACGTCGCGTGGTTCTCCAACGACGAAGGCAAGCGCGGCCGCATCCAGGTGGGCCAGTTTGCCGACCTGATGGTCCCGTCCCAGGATTACTTCACGGTGGCGGACGAAGAGATTTCGTTCCTGACGTCCGACCTGACCGTGGTCGGCGGGCGCGTGGTCTACGGCGCGGGCGACTTCGCCAAGCTCGACGAGAACGCGCCGCCGCCCGCCATGCCCGACTGGTCGCCCACGCGCCTGTTCGGCGGCTATGCCGCCTGGGGCGACCCGGACGGCGCGGGACGCAATTCGCTGGACTACAAGCGCTTTGCCGCCGCCTGCGGATGCGCCACCGCCTGCGGCATGCACGGGCACAGCCACGCCAGCGCGTGGGCCTCCAGCGTGCCTGCCTCCGACCAGAAGTCGTTCTTCGGCGCGCTGGGCTGCTCATGCTGGGCCGTGTAAGGGACTGAATCCATGTCGAGCATTTCAACCTCGCTGGCCGGCATCGCGCGCCCTGTTCTCGGGGGCCGCGTTGCCCGCTTTGTCGCCTACCTTGGCTTGTGCGCGGCGTATCTGCAGGGCGGGCTGGTCAAGCTGACCGACTTTCCCGGCGCCATCGCGGAAATGACCCATTTCGGGCTCACGCCCGCGCCGTTCTTCGCCGTGGTCGTGATCGCGCTGGAGATCATCGCCTCGATCATGATCCTGATCGGCTGGCACCGCTGGATCGGCGCCCTGGCGCTGGCGCTCTTCACGCTCCTCGCCACGTTCGTCGCCCTGCAGTTCTGGGAAATGCCGCCCGGCCAGGCGCGCTTTTTCGCCGCCAACTCGTTCTTCGAGCACCTTGGGCTGGTCGGCGGATTCCTGCTGGTCATCTGGCAAGACCTGAACGAACGGCGGTAACGGCCTCTTCGCAGTGTCCGTCGCGCTGACCGCGCCGCCGGTCCAACGGGCACTGCGTCTTCCACGCTTACCTTGCACATCATGGAACAGACACCCGTATCTCCCCGATTCACCGGCCTCTTGGGCTTTAACGCGGGATACGTCGATACGGCGGGGTTCCTGGCGTTGAATGGCCTTTTCACGGCGCACGTGACCGGCAACTTCGTCACGCTGGGCGCCGCCTTCGTCCACGGCACGACCGGCGCCTTCGCCAAGCTCCTGGCCTTGCCGCTCTTCTGTGCCGTCGTCGTCCTGACGCGCCTGTTTGCATCCAGCCTCGCGGCCGCCGACACGGCCATGTCCAGGCTCATGTGCGCGAAGGTGCTGCTGCTGGCTGCCGCGGCCGCCGTTCTCATCGCCTACGGCCCGTTTTCCGACAGCGACGCGCCATTTGCCGTGATGGGCGGCATGCTGCTGGTCGCGGCCATGGGCATCCAGAATGCGATCCAGCGCATGCACCTGGGCAGTGCGCCGCCGTCCACGCTCATGACCGGGACCACCACGCAGGTGATGATCGACCTTGCCGATCTCTGCAAGGGCGTCTCCGGCGAAGCCCGCACGGCCGCCGTCGGCCGCCTGCGCAAGATGCTGCCCGCCCTGGCGGCCTTTGCGTCCGGCTGCGCCATCGCCGCGCTGTTGTATTGGGCGTCGCTGATGTGGTGTTTCGTGCTGCCGCCCGTCGTCGCCGCCCTGGCCACCCTGGGCATCAAGCGCGCCCCCGCCTGACCCTACTTGAAGGGGGACGCGCCATACCTTCGAACAATGTCGAAATGCGAACGTTTCCCATATTCTGACGATCTCGTTAAAGCTCGCGGCACAGCGGGCGAATGAGGCATCTTCATGCAGCAAGGCGCTATGCGTCCCCCTCTGATTCAATCTTCCAGGTGATATTCATGTCCCAAGCAAAGCTCGAAGTCCTGACCCCGCAGAACAGCCAGATCATCTTCATCGATCACCAGCCGCAAATGGCTTTCGGCGTGCAGTCGATCGACCGCCAGACGCTGAAGAACAACACCGTCGGCCTGGCCAAGGCCGCCAAGGTCTTCGGCGTTCCGACCACCATCACCACCGTCGAAACCGAGTCGTTCTCGGGCTACACCTACCCCGAACTGCTGGACGTGTTCCCGAACCAGAAGGTGCTGGAACGCACCTCGATGAACTCGTGGGACGACCAGAAGGTGCGTGACGCGCTGGCCGCCAACGGCCGCAAGAAGGTTGTGGTTGCCGGCCTGTGGACCGAAGTCTGCAACACCACCTTCGCGCTGTGCGCCATGCTGGAAGGCGAGTACGAGATCTACATGGTCTCCGATGCGTCGGGCGGCACGTCCAAGGAAGCGCATGACATGGCCATGCAACGCATGATCCAGGCTGGCGTCGTGCCGGTCACGTGGCAGCAAGTGCTGCTGGAATGGCAGCGCGACTGGGCCCACCGCGACTCCTACGATGCCGTGATGGAAATCGTGAAGGAACACTCGGGCGCCTACGGCATGGGCGTGGACTACGCCTACACCATGGTGCACAAGGCCAAGCAGCGCACGCAAACGGCCCACGACGCCATCGCACCGGTCGCCGCGCCCGTCATCGCCCGCTGATGCCCCACGGGCCCGCAGCCGCTCTCGCAGCGGCCGCGGGCCTTTTTGCTTTCTTCCGCAGCCTGCCCGCCATGACGACCGCCGACATCCGACCCGCTGACCCAGCCCCGCCTTCCTCTCCCTTCGCCTATTCCGCCTTCACGGTGATCTGGGTCGCAACCGTCTTGTCGAACATCGGCACCTGGATGCACGACGTGGGCGCCGGATGGCTCATGACGTCGCTGTCGCCGTCGCCGATGTTCGTGGCGCTGGTGCAGACCGCGGGCGCCTTGCCCGTGTTCCTGCTGTCGCTCCTGGCCGGCGCGCTGGCCGACACGATGGACCGCCGTAAGCTGCTGTTGATGGTGCAGATCGCGATGGGCTTTATCGCCCTGGCGTTGGGCCTGGTGGTCTGGTTTGGGCTGACCACGCCGTGGGTGCTGCTGGGCTTCACGCTGCTGATGGGCATCGGCACGGCGTTGTCGGCGCCGGCCTGGCAGGCCATCGTCCCCAGCCTGGTGCCGCGTCCGTCGCTGCAGCAGGCCATCGCCACCAACAGCGTGGGCATCAACGTCAGCCGCGCCATTGGTCCGGCGCTGGCCGGCGTGCTGATCACCAGCCTGGGCGTGGCGATTCCGTTCTTTGTGAACGCGGTCAGCTTCATCGTGGTTGTGGCCGCACTGATCTGGTGGAAGCCGCCGGTCGCCGCCGAGAAGCGCCTGCCGCGCGAGCAGCTGTTTCATGCCATGCGTGCCGGCCTGCGCTTTGCACTGCACAGCAAGCCGCTGAAATCCACGCTGGTCCGCGCCGTCGCGTTCTTCCTGTTTGCCAGCGCCTACTGGGCCTTGCTGCCGGTGATCGTGCGGCAGGTGCTGCAGGGCGGCGCCTTGCTGTACGGCATCATCCTGGGCTGCGTCGGCGCCGGTGCGGTGATCGGCGCCATTGTGCTGCCGCCGCTGCGCAAGAAGCTCGGTCCTGACCGCAGCGTCATGGCCGGCACGCTGGGCACGGCGCTCACATTGGTGGTCTTTGCGGTGATCCCGCATCCCGTCGTCGCCGGTGCGTTCAGCTTTCTGGCGGGCGCGTCGTGGATCATGGTGCTGACCTCGCTCAATGTGTCCGCCCAGGTGGCGCTGCCCGACTGGGTGCGCGCACGCGGGCTGGCGATCTTCGTCACGGTGTTCTTCGGCTCGATGACCGCCGGCAGCATGATCTGGGGACAGACGGCCGTACGCGCCGGCGTTCCCACGGCCCTGCTGATCGCGGCCGCGGGCTCCGTCGTGGCGATGCTGCTGACCCGCAAGGCCAAGCTGCAACTGGGCGCCGACCTGGACCTCGCGCCGTCGATGCACTGGCCCGAGCCCCTGATCGGCCAGCACGTCACGCATGATCGCGGCCCGGTGATGATTACCGTGGAATACCTGATCGATCCGGCACGCGGCGCGGACTTCGTGCAGGCCATGCAGCATGCCGGCGCCGAACGCCGCCGCGACGGCGCGTATGCGTGGGGCATTTTTGAAGACGCCGCCCAGCCCGGCCGCTACCTTGAATACTTCCTGGTGATGTCGTGGCTGGAGCACCTGCGCCAGCACGAGCGTGTCACCCACGCCGACGAGGACCAGCAGGCGGAAGTGCGCGCCTTCCACATCGGCGACACGCCGCCGCGGGTGTCGCACTTCGTCGCCCCCATCCCGCAATAACGGGCAGCAGGATGAGACCGGCGCTGCCCGCACACACCGTTACAAGCGAAGCATGATTCCTGACTAGAATTGCGCCGACAGGGATTTTGATGCCGCGCGCCGACAGGCCGCGGCTTAGGTGTGACATGGATAGCGCTCCTCGCTTCGAGGCAGTCAACGGAGCCCGCTTCGAGGTTCTGTGGGTGGATGGCGACCGGGTCTTCGGGCGCGGCGCCTCGAAGCTGGCCGTCTGGCTCAGGCCGAACGACAGCTCGGAATGCGCGCGGCACCTGCTGGAACAGGAATACGGCCTGCGCGACTACCTGCATCCGGGCTGGGCGGCCGTGCCGACCGAGCTGGCGCGCGTCGGCGGCTCCACCGTCCTGTATCTGCAGGATCCCGGCGGACAACCGCTGGCCACGCACCACTCGCGGGCAATGCCCGCCCCGGCATTTCTCCGCTTCGCCATCGCGGTGGCGATGTCGCTGGGCAAGATGCACAACGCCGGGCTGATCCATCGGAATCTCAAGCCGGCGCACATTCTGTTCAACGAGCAGGACGCGGCCGCTCACCTGACCGGCTTTTCATTTTCCACGCCGCTCGGCGCCTATCAGACGGCGCCCGCCTCAACGCCGGGCGACATCGTCGGCACCCCGGCCTACATGGCCCCCGAACAGTCCGGCCGCTCCGGCCACCGCGCCGACGCGCGGTCCGATCTGTATTCGCTGGGCGTCGTCTTCTATGAAGCCTTGACCGGCGAGCTTCCGTTCCAAGCCGAATCGGCGCTGACCTGGCTGCACAGCCATACGGCGCGTGTACCCGTGGCGCCCGCCGAACGCGACCCCGGCATCTGCGCCGAGCTCTCGGCCATCGTCATGAAGCTGCTTGAGAAATCGGCGGACGACCGGTATCAGACGGCAGAAGGGCTTGCCGCGGATCTGCAGTGCTGCCTGACCACGCTGACGGCCGGCCCCGACGCCGCGCCGGACTTCGTGCTGGGCCGCTACGATCACCCGGGGCGTGTGCGCGTGCCGGCCACGCTGTACGGCCGGGGCACCGAGCTGGACATCCTGCTCGGCGCCATGGGCCGGGTGGCGGGATCCGGCCGCGCCGAAGTGGTGCTGATTTCCGGCGAACCGGGTGTCGGCAAGTCCATCCTCATCGAAGAGCTGCATCGCGTCGTCGGCAGCCAATACACCCTGCTCGCCAAGGGCAAGGGCGATCCCCACAGCCACGCCGGTCCCTACGCTGCGCTGGTCGAGGCGGCGCGAGGCCTGCTTCAGGCCGTGCTTGCCAAGAACGAAAGCGATCTGGGCGAGTGGCGCGAAAAGCTGCGCGTGGTGGTTTCCGCCGGCGGCGACAGCCTGCTCGCGTTGATTCCCGAACTGGCGATGATCGTGCCGGACGCGTCGGGCCTGCTGGCCGAAGGCGACGCCAAGGCGCGGTTGCGCCTGGCCTTTCAGCATCTGTTCTGCGCGTTCTCGTCGCCAGGCCATCCGCTGATCCTGTTCCTGGACGACCTGCAGTCGACCGACGCCGCCACGCTGCGCGTCATCGAACAGCTGGCGCAGATGGATCTTCAGAACATCCTGGTCGTGGGCGTGTACCGCGCCGAAGACATGACGGCGCGCCACGCGCTCACCGCCTTCATCGACAGCCTGCGCGCCAATACGATTCCCCTGACCGAGATCGCGCTCACCAACCTGCACGAGCGCGATTCCGCCCGCCTGATCGCCGATGCGCTGCAAAGCAAGTCGCCGTGGATCGATCCGCTGGTCAGCCTGGTGCAGGCCAAGACGGCCGGCAATCCCTGCTTCATGCTTCGCTTCCTGGCCACGCTTACGGCCGAGGGACTGCTGCACTACGACCCGCGCCGCCAGCGCTGGATCTGGGATGCGGACGCCATCCGCGAACAGGCGTACACCGACAACGTGGTCGGCATCATCATCCAGCAGGTCGAGAGGTTGCCGGCGGACAGCCGCGAAGCCATTCAACACATGGCGTGCCTGGGACACGACACGTCGCTCGACAAGCTTGCGCTCGCGCTGGACTGGCCGCGACTCGACGTTGCCACCGCCATGCGTGAATGCGAGCGGCAGAGCCTCGTGTTCCGGACCGGCGACGTGTACCGCTTTCCGCACGACCGCGTGCAGGCGGCCAGCTATGCGCTGATTCCCGAACGGCAGCGCGCGGCCACGCACCTGGCGATCGGCCGGCGGCTCGCGCAGGACCTCGAACCCGAACAACTGAAGGCGCAGGCATTTGAACTGGTCGACCAGTTCAACCGGGCATGGCAACTGGTGCACAGCCAGGAAGAACGCGTCCGGCTTGCTCATCTGAACGCCCTGGCCGGCGCGCTGGCCAAGGACACCGCCGACTATTCCGCGGCCATCCGATATCTGGAGGCCGCCTCGGCGTTCCTGTCCGACGACGGCAGGCAGCATCAACCGGCGCTGGCCTTCACCATCGAGATCACTCGCGCCGAATGCGAGTTCCGCAGGGGCGCGGTGGCAAGCGCCAAGCATCGGCTGGCCCGGCTGGGAGAGCGCGAAGGGCCATTGCCGGAACTGGCCCGCGTGACACAGTTGCGCGTTGAAGTGTTCATGGCGCTGGGCGAGCGGCACGAGGCCATTGACGCCGGGCTGCACTACCTGCGCCGCGCCGGCATCGACTGGACGGCTAGCCCGTCCGATGAAGTCGTATCCAGCGAGTACGCCGAGTTCAATGCGCTGCGCGACGGCCGGCCTGCGGCTGCCCTGCTCGGCCTACCTGAGATGCAGGACGCCGACGCGGAAGGCACGATGGGCGTTCTGACCGCGCTGCTGCCTCCGGCCTGGACGCTCTTTGCGAATCTGCGCGAGCGCGTCATTCTGCGCATGGCCAACCTGAGCCTGCGCCATGGCAATACGGATGCGTCCAGCCTGGGTTACGCGTGGCTGGGCATGATCCTGGCCGCGCGCACCGGCGACTACGCAGACGGCTACGCCTTCGGCAAGCTGGGCGTCGACCTGATCCAGCAGCGCGGACAGGTCCGTTTCAGCGCGCGGGTCTATCAGGTGTTCGGCGGACAGATCGTGCCGTGGTCGCAGCCCGTCAGCCAGGCGCGCGACCTGCTGCAAACCGCCTTCGAACTGGCCAGCCTGCAGGGCGACTGGACCTATGCGTCCTTCGCGCTGAACAGCCTGGTCACGCACATGCTGGCCACCGGCGGCGCGCTGAACACCATCCGCGCCGACGCCAGCCGCGGCCTCGCCTTCGCACGCAAGGCGGGTCTTGAAGTCCTGGACCGATATACGTCGCAGCTTCAGCTGGCCAAAATGCTGCAGGGCCTCACGACCCAATTCGGCACGCTCGACGACGCCGGTTTCAGCGAGGCCGAATTCGAACGGAAGATTCAGGCCGAGCCCGGCCGGAACGTCACGGCCTGCTGGCACTACCTGCGCAAGCTTCAGGCCCGGGTGTTCGCCGGTGATTTCACCAGCGCCGTGCGCGCCAGCCAGGAAGCCTCCGCGTTCGTCTGGACGTCGCTGGCGTTCATCGAGGAGATGGAATTCCACTTCTATTCCGCGTTGGCCCGCGCCTGGTGTCCCGTGCCAAAGTGTCCGTCGGAACGCGCCGCGGCGCTGGCCGCCGTAAAGGCCCACCTTGAGAAGCTGCGTCCGTGGGCCGCGTCCAGCCCGTCCAACTTCCAGAGCCAGCAGATGCTGATCGACGCCGAAGTCGCGCGGCTGAACGGCAATGTGCTGGACGCGATGCAACGCTACGACGACGCCATCCGTTGCGCCAGCGATCACGGCCTCGTGCATGTCGAGGGGCTGGCCAATGAATGCGCCGCGCGCTTCTTCGAGAGCCGCGGCCAGCAGCGCATCGCGCACACGTATCTGCAACATGCACGCGCGTGTTACCAGCACTGGGGCGCGTCGGGCAAGGTCAGGCAGATCGATGCTTTGTATCCCACGCTTTTCGTGGACCGCCGCAGCGCCGCGCAGGGCTCCACCATCGAAACCCCGGTGGAAAGCCTGGATCTGGGCACCGTCATCGACATCTCCCGCGCGCTGGCCAGCGCGCTGGATCTGCAGACCTTGCTCGACAAGCTGATGAAGATCGCGCTGGAACAAGCGGGTGCGACGCGCGGCGTGCTTGTCCTGCATTCCGACGGCGAACTGTATGCCCGCGCGATCGCGACCACATCCGGTGATTCCGTGACGATCAGCCAGCGCCCCCAACCGCTCGACGAAGCCGGCCTGCCGCAGCAGATCGTGAACTACGGCTGGCGGACCGGCGAGACCATCGTCCTCGACGACGCGTGGATGACGGGCGCATTCACCGGCGACCCGTACGTGCGCGCCGCGCGGCTGCCGTCCGTGTTGTGCCTGTCGTTGACGACGCAGTCCAAATCCATCGGCGTGCTGTACCTGGAAAACACCCTGGCGCGCGGCGTATTCGCGCCGCACCGGACCGCCGTGCTGCGCCTGCTGGCGTCGCAAGCCGCCATTGCCATCGAACGCGCGCGCCTGTACCGCGATCTGGCGCACCGCGAGGCCCGCATACAGCGGTTGGTCGAAGCCAACATCATCGGCATCTGGTTCTGGCGCGACGACGGCCAAGTGCTGGAAGCCAATGACCTGTTCCTGTCCATGACCGGCTACGACCGCGAGGACGTCGGCGCGGGCCGGCTGCGATGGACGGCACTGGTGTCGCGCAGCGGCGCGGTGTCGCTGGATGAACTGTTGCTGCGCGAGACCGCCGAGCCGGTCGAGACCGAACTGATCCGCAAGGATGGCCGCCGCGTGCCCGTGCTGCTGGGCTCCGCCCGGTTCGCGGCCGACGACAACCAGGGCGTGTCGTTCGTCCTGGACCTGTCCGAACGCAAGGCGGCAGAAGCCAAGATGCAGCAGATCCAATCGGATCTCGCGCACGTCACGCGCATGACCACCGTCAGCTCGATGACGGCATCCATTGCGCACGATGTCAGCCAGCCGGTGTCGGCAGTGCTGACCGAAGCGCAGGCCGCGCTGAACTGGATTGCGCGCACGCCGCCCAATACCGAAGAAGTCGCCGAGTCCTTGCGGCGCATCGTGCGCAGCGGCCAACGCGCCGGCTCGATCATCTCGGGTGTGCGTGCGCTGATCAAAAAGGCCCCGGCGGCCTTCGGTCCGATCGAACTGAACGGGCTGGTGAAGGAAACGCTGTCGCTGCTGCGCAGCGAACTCGATTGCAGCGACGTCCAAGTAATCCTGGATCTGGCTGATGGAGATCTGCTCACATCCGGAGACCGCGTTCAGCTGCAGCAGGTTCTGCTCAACCTGTATGTCAACGCGGTCGACGCCATGAAGCACGAGCCCTCTGCGCGGCAACTGACTGTCGTCACCCGGCTTGCCTCAGACGACGAAGTGCTTGTGGAGGTGCTGGATACCGGCAGCGGCATCGACGCGGCGTCGGTGAAGAAACTGTTCGACCCCTTTTTCACCACCAAGACCAAGGGCCTGGGAATGGGTCTTGCCATCTGCCGCGAGATCATCCAGTTGCATCACGGCCAGATGTGGGCGCGGCCCAACAGCCCGGCGGGCGCGGTGTTCTACTTTTCGCTGCCCGCGCAGGCTTGAGTCATTCGCCGTCGCCCGCCTCGGCTTCGTCGCGCGAGGCCGGCGCGTGCGCGGCCACGCGCGGGTTGACCTTCATGATCATCTGCACCAGCTGGGCAAAGCTGCGCGCCTGCATCTTCCGGTACGCGCTGGCCCGGTGCGCCTTGACCGTCACTTCGCTGATCCCCAGCTGCTCGGCGACTTCCTTGTTCAAGCAGCCGGACGCGATCAACTCGATCACCTGCTGCTCGCGCGCGGTCAACGAGCGATAAAGCGCCATGACCTTTTCGAACTCCTGCTCCTTTGCGCGACGCGCGACGTCCGACTCCAGTGCGCGGTGCACGGAATCCAGCAGCCGCTGCTCGGAAATCGGCTTTTCCAGGAAATCGATCGCGCCGGCCTTCATGGCCTTGACCGTCTGCCGGATGTCGCCAAAGCCAGTGACCACCACGATGGGAATGTGATCGCCCAGTTCGCGCATGCGCGCCTGCAACGCCAGACCGTCGCCATCCGACAATTGCAGATCCAGAATCAGACAGGAAGGCACCGGCGGCCGCGCCGCCGCCTGAAAGGCGCTGATCGAGTCGAAGGTTTCGGCGTAGATCCCGATGGACGACAGCAAGCGAAACAGCGAGTCGCTGACCTCGGCGTGATCGTCCACGATGTACACAATCGCAGAGGGTGCGCCGGATTTTTGAATGTTCAACGCTATGACTCCTTGCGGGGCGCGGCGCAATGCTTGCTTGCGTCGCATGCCTCATAGGGCAGCCACCAGATACAAATGCTGCGAGTTTAAGCGTTGAGATTTGTCCCCTTTATCTGCGGGCGGCCGGAGCCGCCATGCAGATATCCCGCCAGGGGTCTTACTTCTTCTTATTGCAATCGATCACGCTGGCGTGCTCGATGATGTCGTTCTTGTCGGTGAACAGCGTGATGCTGCAGAAGTAATCGATCACCGTGCGGTTTTCCGTGTAGCCCACCTTGCGATAGACCGGTTCACTGCTCACCGGCATCTGGCCGCTCACGCCCTGACCACCGATGGTGACCGAGGTGGTCCGCTGCCCGACGTATTCGACGCCGGTCTGCACGAACACCTTCTCGTCCGTGGTGTGGGTCTGCACGCGATTCCACGCGTAGAAACCGCCGCTGCCATAGGACGATGGACCCATGCCCTGATCCGGCTTGCCAAACAGCTTGAACGCGTTCTTGGCCGGTTGGCCCACCAACTTCTGGGCCGCAATCTCAATGTCGTTAGGCGCGGCAGGCTGCATGGCGCAACCGCTGAGGGCCAGAATCGCGAGGGCCAGGAAACCGTGCTTGAGTGACGGCATGGAAACAGACTCCTTGGGGAGATGTTGGGGATGCCAAGCATACCCGCTTATGCGTCCCCGTTAGACGTCCGGCGTCGTGGCAGTCGCGGCATCGGTGGCCTTCGCAGTGGCGGGTTGTCGCGCCATCTCGATAAACGCCCGCTGGTAATCCAGGGCGTCGTCCGCCTCGCGCGACCCCAGGAAGATCTGTTTGGGAATACCGCGTGGTCCCAACCGCACCGGCACCAGATCCATCTTGATCGCGTACTCCTCGACCAGCCAGCGCGGCAGCGCGGCCACGCCGCGGCCGCTGGCCACCATCTGCAACATGATGTCTGTGGTTTCGATCGCCTTGTGCCGCTTGGGCGTGACGCCGGCCTTCAAGAGGAACTGGTTGTAGATGTCCAGCCGTTCGATATCGACGGGATAGCTGATGAGCACTTCCTGCGTCAGCTGCTCGGGCTTGACGTAGGTAACCGACGCCAGCGGATGCCCCTTGGCGACAACCAGCACCTGCTCGTAATCGAACACCGGTTCGAACTTCAGGCCCGGCTTGAACAGCGGATCGGGCGTGACCAACAGGTCGATCTCGTAGCCGAAGAGCGCGCCAATGCCGCCGAACTGGAACTTCTGTTTGACGTCCACATCCACATCCGGCCACGCCGCCAGATACGGCGCCACCACCTTCAGCAGCCACTGATAGCAGGGGTGACATTCCATGCCGATGCGCAGCGCACCGCGTTCGCCCTGGGCGAACTGGCCCAGCCGCTCCTCGGCCAGGTCCAGCTGCGGCAGCACCCGGTTCGCCACCGCCAGCAGATATTGGCCGGCCTGCGTCAGGCGCAATCGTCTTCCTTCGCGCAGCCAGATATCGGTGCCGAGCTGCACCTCCAGCTTCTTCATGCTGTGGCTCAGCGCCGACTGGGTCAGGTTCAGCACGCCAGCGGCGGCCGTCAACGAACCTTGCTTTTCGACCTGCTGGACGATGCTCAGATGGATACGTTCAAGCATTCTTATGATCTAGATTCATGGATTTGTGAAATAAAACCATTTTACGTCATGGATTTTGATATTTAGCATTGCGTTCTTGTTTGCCGCTGTGTTCCGCACGTTGACCCGATCAACACGCATGTTCCATGGCAAGTCGACCCCCTCCGTGCCGATTGGCTCCATGGAAGCAAAGATGACACACCCCCTACGCTTGGTCGCCGTCTCCGGCGGCATGCAACGTCCCTCCAGGACCACCGCCCTGGCGGAGGAACTGCTGACGCTGATCGCCAACGAAATCCCCTGCGAACCCCGGCTGGTCGAAATGGGCCGGATCGCCCCGCAGCTTGCCGGCGCGACGTGGCGCTCGAACTTGCCCGACACGGTCGAGCGCGAGTTGGCCGCCGTGGAGCAAGCCGATGTCCTGGTGGTGGCAACGCCCGTCTATCGCGGCTCTTACACCGGCCTGTTCAAGCATTTCTTCGATTTCATTCATCAGGACGCGCTGATCGACAAGCCGGTCCTCCTGGCCGCCACCGGCGGCAGCCAACGCCATGCGCTGATCATCGACCACCAGTTGCGGCCGTTGTTCAGCTTCTTTCAGGCGCGCACGCTGCCGCTGGGCATCTACGCCACCGACGAGGACTTCGTCGACTACCGGCTTAAGAACGACGCGCTGATCGAGCGTGCCGGACTGGCCGTCCAACGTGCACTGCCGCTGGTCGAACTGACCCGGCAGATGCGAGCCGCCGCGGCCGTGGAAGCCATCGCGGCCTGACGTCCAGGCCCAGCCGCTTTCACAGCAAGCCGCACAGAAGCGGCTCCGAAAACGCCGGCCCCGTTCACCCCGAATTCACGCTAATCGCAGCACTTTTGCATCCGACCATCATGAACAAAGACTTCACCTTCAGCATCAAAAGCCTACGCTTCGATGAAAACTATCAGCCGTCGGACAGCACGCGCATCACGACCAACTTCGCCAATCTGGCCCGAGGCGAAAGCCGCGAGCAGAATCTGCGCAACACGCTGAAGATGATCGACAGCCGTTTCAATGACCTGGCGCATTGGGACAACCCCACGGGCGATCGTTACGCCGTCGAGCTCGACATCATCACCGCCGAGATGACGCTGGGCGCAAACGGCAATGCCAATGCGTTTCCGCTGATCGAGGTGCTGAAGACCAACATCGTCGACAAGAAGACCGGCAACCGCATCGACGGCATCGTCGGGAACAACTTCTCGTCCTACGTGCGCGACTACGACTTCAGCGTGTTGCTGCCCGAATACAACGACAACAAATCCACGTTCAGCACGCCGGACGACTTCGGCGACCTGCACGGCAAGCTGTTCAAGCACTTCGTTGAATCCGAGGCCTACAAGGCGAACTTCAAGAAGCCGCCGGTCATCTGCATCAGCGTCTCCAGCAGCAAGACCTATCACCGCACCGACAACCACCACCCGATCCTGGGCGTGGAGTATCAGCAAAGCGAATTCTCGCCGACCGACCAGTACTTCGAGAAGATGGGGCTGCAAGTTCGCTACTTCATGCCGCCGAACAGTGTTGCGCCGTTGGCGTTTTACTTCCAAGACGACCTGCTGGGCGCCTACACCAATCTTGAGCTCATCGGCACCATCAGCACGATGGAAGCCTTCCAGCGCATCTACCGCCCGGAAATCTACAACGCCAATTCCGCGGCCGGGAAGCGCTACCAACCCAGCCTGAAGAACCAGGATTACTCGCTGACGCAGATCGTGTACGACCGCGTCGAACGCAGCCAGCTGGCCGTCAAACAGGGCAAGTTTGCGGAGGCGCACTTCATCAAGCCGTACAAGCACGTGCTTGATCAATGGGCTGCCAGCCACTCCCACCAATAAACGATCACAGACGGACACCCGCCATGAAAAAGCTTTTGCCCACCTCGACCGCCGGCAGCCTGCCCAAACCCTCCTGGCTTGCCCAGCCCGAAAAGCTCTGGTCGCCCTGGAGCCTGCAAGACGAACAACTGATCGAAGGCAAGCAGGACGCCCTGATCCTCGCGCTGAAGGAACAGGAACTGGCCGGCATCGACATCGTCAGCGATGGCGAGCAGACGCGTCAGCACTTCGTCACCACGTTCATCGAGCATCTGGACGGCGTTGACTTCGAAAAGCGCGAAACCGTCCGCATCCGCGACCGCTACGACGCCAGCGTGCCCACCGTCGTCGGCGCCGTCAGCCGCCAGAAGCCCGTCTTCGTCGAAGACGCCAAGTTCCTGCGCCGGCAGACCAAGCAGCCGATCAAGTGGGCGCTGCCCGGTCCCATGACCATGATCGACACTCTGTACGACGCCCACTACAAGAGCCGCGAAAAGCTGGCCTGGGAATTCGCGAAGATCCTGAACCAGGAAGCCCGCGAACTCGAAGCCGCTGGCGTCGACATCATCCAGTTCGACGAACCTGCGTTCAACGTCTTCTTCGACGAAGTGAACGACTGGGGCGTCGCGACGCTGGAACGCGCCATCGAAGGCCTGAAGTGCGAAACCGCCGTGCACATCTGCTACGGCTACGGCATCAAGGCCAATACCGACTGGAAGAAGACGCTGGGTTCGGAATGGCGCCAGTACGAGGAATCGTTCCCCAAGCTGCAGAAGTCCAGCATCGACATCGTCTCGCTGGAATGCCATAACTCGCACGTGCCCATCGACCTGATCGAACTGATTCGCGGCAAGAAGGTGATGGTCGGCGCCATCGACGTGGCCAATCACGCCGTCGAAACGCCGGAAGAAGTCGCCAACACACTGCGCACGGCACTCAAGTTCGTGGACGTCGACAAGCTGTATCCGTGCACCAACTGCGGCATGGCGCCGTTGCCGCGTGCCGTGGCGAAGGGCAAGTTGAATGCGCTGAGCGCGGGTGCGGAGATCATTCGCCGGGAACTTGCCGCCTGACGTCGCAGGCGGCAAGCGGCTGGGCGGTGCCTGGCAACCTCCGATCAGTTCGCCTTCGGCCTGCGTGTTGCAATGACCAAGCCCGCGGCGACCATCACGAGGGCGACCAACACCGCCATCGGCGGAAGCCGTTGCGACAGGATCGCCTCGATAATCGCGGCGGTCACCGGGCCAAGGGCTTGGAAGGCGGTGACCTTGCTTGCCGCCAGCTTGCCCAGCGCCCACAACCAGCAAAAATAGCCCAGACCGCTCGATAGCCCAAGGAACGCGACGTTGGCCCATTCCAGCCGATTCAGCGCGGGAATCAGCGGCTGCGACGTGAGGACGCAGAATCCCAACAGGAACACGACCGCCGAAACCATCGCCAGCCGGCAGGTCGCAAGCGCCGGATAGCGGCGCAGGTATGGCGCGTACAGAATGCTCGTCACGGCGCCGACGATGGTGGCCGATACCAACGCCAACACGCCCCAGCTGCTGTTCGCCATGTCGGCCGAGGACTCGGAAGGCGTCAGCAGCAGATATGCAACCCCGGCCATCGCGATGCACACGCCAACCAGGCCTCGGCCACTAAATGGCTCCTTGCCTGTGAGCACCGCAAGACACATCGTCACCAGCGGCATCGTGGCAAACACAAGCGCGCACACGGTTGCCGACACTGTCAGCAGCGCATGGTTGAGCAATAGCACCAATACCGCGAACTGAAAAATGCCCAGCGCGGTGATGGCCGCGGCATCCTTGACCCTGAAGGGTGTTCGTGCGGCCGAACCGATCGGCAGCAGCAGGACTGCGGCTCCGATCAGATAGCGCAGAAACGCCAGAGTGGCGGGCGAGACGGCACTGGACACCACGCTTGTGGAAACCATCGCCGCGCCAACGAGCACCCCCACCGCCGCCGCGGCAGCGATCGCGTTGAGCTCGGTCCGCATGGAAGTTCACCCAGGTTGGTGGCTGGACGCGGGTTTAATCCTGGTGAATTGCTGCTCTGTGACGATGCTTCCCCACTGTTGGCCGTCTTCCTCGTGCACGAGCTTGAAGCCCACGGACTCATACAACTTGCGCGCTGCATCGAGGCCCTTGAAGGTCCACAACTGACACTCGGGAAAACCGAACCGGTCACAGAAATCCAGGGCAGTTCCGATCAGCTTTCGGCCGATCCCGCCGCCGCGGCATCCGTCATCCAGGATGAACCAGCGCAGATGCGCCTGGTTGTTGCCGAGGTCTTGGCCGTCTATGGCGATGGAGCCCACAATCCGGTCGTTCTGGATCGCCGTCCACACCCCATTGCACGGCTCGCCGAGCCGCCCCGTAAACTCGGCAATCCCCGTGGCCACCTGGCTTTCGAAGAATTGGCCAAAGCCCGAGTGCTTTGAATAGAAGGCCGCATGCATCTCGGCCACGCGTCCCACCAGACCGGGTCGATATCCCGACACGATCTGCACCGTATCCAGCGCGGCCGATGACTGCGTCCCGTGGCTGGCCTTGAGCGCTCTGGCGTACTCCGACAACCCTTGCGCGACCGCCTGCTGTTGCGAGGGATTCAGGTGCGCCATCGCCGTGGTGACCTGATTCCGTCCGTAGGCGTGGATACGCTTGACCAACGCCTTGCCCTTGCCGGTCAGCGTCAGTTGCTTCAGTCGCGCATCCTCCGGCGTGGCCGACTCGGCAATCTCGCCCGCGGCGATGAGTTTGGACAGCATGCGACTGACACTGGATTTCTCCAGACCAAGCGCGCTGACCAGGTGGGCCGCCGCCACCATGCCCTGGGCATCGATTTCCAGCAACGCGTGCACAGCTGAAGCGGAGTAGGCGGTGCCCGCCAAGGTAGGCCGCATGAAGCCCAGCTCGCGCACGATCGTGCGCGACGCGGCTCGGATCTCGTCTATCGATTTGGCGGGCATCTGCATGGCGTATCCCATTAAGTTGTATTACACAACGACCATGTTGTGCAATACAACCAAACCTGTCAAGCAGATTGACACGCCGGGATAACCCGTAATAACAAGAATCTCTCAAATCAGCGGGCATTTGTGATTACTGGCGCTTCAAATCCGCGTGCTAATTTTTCCCTGCAATTCAAAGCTCGCTTCATAACACTCAAGGGAATCACACCATGCACGCCGTGGGAAAAGCATGCCGCAAGGCAGGGATGGCATCGTCCGTTCGCAGCACGTTCTTGAAGTTGATGGCGCCGGCGCTGATCGCCGGGTTGGCGCTGGGCATGACCGCCGCGCCAGTCCAGGCTGCCGACTTCCCGGGCGACAAGCCGATCAGCCTGGTTGTGCCGTTCCCCGCTGGCGGGGGCACCGACTTCATCGGCCGCCTGCTCGCCGCAGAGATGGGCAAGGCGCTCAAGAGCACCATCGTGGTCGAGAACAAGGGCGGCGCCAACAGCAACATCGGCACTGCCTATGTGACGCAGGCTCGGCCCGACGGCCACACGCTGCTGGTGTCGGGCGTGGGCATCGCCACCAACCAGGGCCTCTACAGCAAGCTGCCCTACAAACTCGATCAACTCGACCAGATCGCGATCCTGGCCTTCGGCGCCGACGTGCTGGTGACCGCGCCCGGCTTTCCGGCCAAGACGCTGGCCGAGTTCGTAGCGCTGGTGCAAAAAGAGCCCGGCAAGTACTCCTACGCTTCGTCGGGAAACGGGACCACCGGTCACCTGGGCATGGAAATGCTCAAGCAGCGCGCCAAGCTGGACATCATGCACGTGCCGTATAACGGAGGCTCGGCCGCGATCAACGATGTGCTCGCGGGCCGCGTCGATGTGCTGTTCGTCAATCAGGACACCGCGCTGCCGCACGTGCGCGCCGGCAAGCTGCGCGCGCTGGCCATTGGCAGCCCCCAACGCAATCCCACCTATCCCGACACGCCCACCGTGGCCGAGAGCGGCTATCCCGGTTTCTCCTCCGAATACTGGTTTGGCCTGTCAGCCCCGGCGGGCGTGCCGGCGCCGGTGTTCCAGCAACTGTTCGAGGCCACCCGCACCGCCATGCAGTCGCCCGCCATTCAGGAAAAGCTGGGCGCCGTCGGCCTGGTGATTCCGCAGCTCACGGATCGCAAGCAATTCGTGACACTGGTGGACGCCGAGGTGCAGAAGTGGGGCGAGGTCGTGCGGGTGTCGGGTGCGCGTATCGATTGAGCGTGACGCAGTGCAGTCCGGGCGACCCGGGACGTGCGCGATGACATGACGCCAGATCGGGGCCGCTTGCGCGGCCCCGTTGTCATGCCTGGCCAGCGTTCGCCGGCGCGGCGTCGATGGGCGCCAGGAAGTTCAGGCGCATGAGCGTATCGCGCGTGATGTCCACGATCGAGTCGATATGCGCACCGTGCGAGGCGGTCAGATACGAGATATAGAAGCGCGCCGGCGGGATCGGCGGATCGGCGGGCAGGGCGCGCAATACGCCCATGGTCAGCATGTCCTGCAGCAACGGCACCGGCAGGATGCCGATCGCGTGGCCCGCCGCGATCAGGCGCGAGATGAGCGCAAGAGAATTGGTGGTGCTGGGTCCCGACATGTCGACGCCGCCCGACGCCAGCCAGTTTTCAACCACCGTATAGAGCGTGGAGGGCGGGGAGTGCGTAGCGATGTGATGGCCACGCGCGTGCTCGGCACGAAACGGATCGGCCGTGATGTGCAGCGTGGGCGAGGCCACCCAATGAAACGTCATCCAGCCGATGAACACGTCGGTGATGGTGTCGCCCGTGGCCGGATTCGTCAGCAGCGCCATGTCCAGCTCGCCCGCATTGAGCTTGCTGTTGAGCACCGATCCCACGTCCACCGTCATCTCCAGCGCGAGCGACGGATAGTGTTCCTTGAGCTGCGCGATCACGGCGGTGAGGCCCACGTTGGCCGAGCACTCGTCCGCGCCCAGCCGCAACTTGCCGCCCAGGCTGCGATCCTTGCCAAAGTGTTCGAGCTGGCGCGTGCTGTGCAGCGCGCTCTCGGCATGACGCAATGCCGACTGGCCCACGTCGGTCAGCGTCACGCGCTGGCGCGAGCGATCAAAGAGCTGCACCTCCAACGCGCCTTCCAGTTCGCGGATGCGGGCCGAGACGGCTGGCTGCGTCACGTGCAGATGGCGCGCAGCCGCATGGATGCTGCCCAGCTTGGCAGTCCAGTAAAAGGCCTCAAGCTGGCTTAGGGTTATCCGCATGATAAGAACTCTTTTTCAAACTGCGCCGAAACTTTGATTATTGGCCCGGAAAGCCCGCGTGATACCTTTTTTTCACCGGCTTCCGAGCCTTTTTCATTGTAGTGAAGACAAGCGATGTATCTGATTCATCCCATGCCCGAGGCTTTGCCGCACGAAGATCTGGCGCTGCTGCTGAAGGCGGAGCCGGCCACCATCGGGCACTTCCAGACCACCGGCTTCATGCGCGGCGACATCCGCGCGCATCAGCAGGACGTGCGCATCGCCGGACCGGCCGTGACGGTGCGCATGCCCGGCAACGACGGCGGCATTCTGCATCATGCGATGGCCTGCGTGCGCCCTGGCGACGTGCTGGTGATCGATCGAGCTGGCGAGGCCGTGACAGCAGCCTTCGGCGGCGCGATGGCCTACGCCGCCAAGCAGGCCGGTGTGGCCGGCATCATCGTGGACGGCCTTGTGACCGATCTTGGCGAACTGCGCCAGCACGGCATGCCGGTGTGGTCGCGCGGGCCTTCTCCCATCACCACGCGCTTGCTGGGTCACGAGGGCGAGTTCTGCGGCACGATCCACTGCGGTGGCGTTACGGTGCGGCCCGGCGCGGCCGTGCTGGCCGACGAAAACGGCGTGCTGGTGCTTGATCGCGCCGCCGTGCGCGCCGCCGCGCAGCAGGCCATCGACTTCCAGACCCAGGAGCAGAGCACGCTGGCGCGCCTGCGTGCCGGCGAGAAGTTTCCCGACATCGTGGGTTCGCGCGCGCTGATCGAACGCGCCATCGCGGCGGCCCAAGGAGCAAACGCATGAGCATCGACCTCGACATCACCGACCTCGCGCAGCGCCTGCGCCGCCGCGAGCTGCGATCCGAAACGCTGGTGAGCGACTACCTTGCGCGCATCGCCGCGCTCGACGGCTGGCTGCACGCGTATGTGGCCGTGTACGCCGACGAGGCGCTCGCCGCCGCGCGCGCCGCCGACCTGCAATTGGACCAGGGCATCTGGCTCGGCCCGCTGCACGGCGTGCCGATCGCGCTTAAAGATCTGATCGACATCGCAGGCCAGCCCACCACCATCGGCTCGCCCATCCACGCCAACACCATTGCCTCGCACACGGCCGAGCTGGTGCGGCAATTGCAGCGCGCCGGCGCCATCATCCTGGGCAAGACCCACATGGTGCAGTTCGCCATGGGCGCGTGGGGTCCCAATCAGCACATGGGCACGCCGCGCAATCCGTGGGATGACCGCGTGCACCGAATTCCGGGCGGGTCGAGCAGCGGCTCGGCCGTCGCCGTGGCCGGACGCCTGGCTCCGGTCGCCATTGGCACCGACACCGGCGGCTCGGTGCGCGTGCCCGCCAGTTACTGCGGCATCACGGGCTTCAAGCCGACCGTGGGCCGCATCTCGTCGCAGGGCGTGGTCACGCTGAGCCAGACGCTCGACAGCGTCGGCATCTTCGCGCACAGCGCCGCTGACGCACGCCTCGTGTTCGAGGCGCTTGCGCCGGCTGAACCGGGCGAGTGGCGCGAGCCGCTGGACGCGTCGCGCTTTGGCATCGCCGGCGTCACGCTGGGCCGTCTGCCAGAGGCGTTTCTCACCGACGTTACGCCCGCCGTGCGACGCGCCTATGAAGCATCCATCGCGTTGTATCAGCGCCTTGGCGCGCAGATCGTGGAAATCACGCCGCCCGCCACGCTGTCCGAGTTCAAGGCCGTGACGGGCGACATCATGATGACCGAAGGCGTGGCCTCGTTCGAGCGCGAGATGACCGACCTGAAGTTGCCGGTTGACGACTCCGTGCGGCCGCGCCTGCTTGCAGCCCTCGAGGTACCGGCCTTGCGCTACTTGGCTGCGCTGCGCGAACGCGACCGCCTGCAGGCCGCGATGGAAGCGCGGCTGGAGAGCGTGGCGGGACTGCTCACGCCCACCACGCTCACCACCGCGCTGCCGCTCGACGAGGTCGATCACGGCAACGCGCCCGTCCACTACACACGCATCGGCAATCTGTTGCAGATGTGCGGCGTATCGGTGCCCAATGGCCGCGACGACGCGGATCTGCCCACCGGCCTGCAGATTCTCTGCCCGGGCGGCGAAGACCGGCTGGCGCTGTATCTGGCCGAAGTGTTCCAGCGTCATTCCGATTGGCATCGCGTGCGCGCCGACACCCGCGCACCGGCGGCCACGGCATAACCCGATGCCGAGGCAGGGCGCGCGCAGCGCGCGTGCCCATACACAAACAGGGGGAAAACATGAAACGAAGCATTCTGGCGGCGCTGCTGGCGGCCGTCGCGACCTCGCTCGCCGCACCCGCGCCCGCCCGCGCCCAGGCCGCCGCCTTGCCCGAAACCCACTTCGCCGTCGTCGGCGGCGGCAGCCACAACTACACCTTCGGCGCGGTTGAAAGGCCGTTCTGGGAGAAGACCCTGCCCGAAGCCTCCAGCGGCCAAGTCACGGCAGAGCTGATCGGCCTGTCCGAGAGCGGCCTGAAAGGCCCTGAGATCGTGCGCCTGATGCGAGCCGGCGCCCTCGACGTCGGCATGGGCGTGTTCGCCTTCGTCAGCGGAGACGACCCCACCTTCGAAGGCGTCGACCTGCCCGGCATGGCGACCGACTACGCCACGGCGCGCAAGATGGTGGCCGCCTACCGCCCGGTGCTGGAACAGCGCATGCTCAAGCGCCACGGGGTGCGGCTGCTGGCCACCGTGCCGTACACGGCCCAGGTGTTCTTCTGCCGCGCACCGGTAAAGAGCCTATCCGACCTGAAAGGCCGCAAGGTGCGCACCCGCGGCAGCAACATGGCCGAATACGTGCGCGCACTGGGCGCATCGCCAGTGACCATTGCATTTGCCGAGGTGATTCCCGCCTTGCAGACCGGCGTGGTCGATTGCGCGGTGACCGGCATCGGCTCGGGCAACGCCGCGAAGTGGTACGACGTAGCCAAGCATCTTTATCTGCTGCCGATCGACTGGTCCATCGGCTTTTATGCCATCGCCGAGCGCCGCTGGCAGAAGCTGGATCCTGCCGTGCAGCAGTTCATGCTCAAGGAAGCGAAGGTGCTGGAAGAACGCCTGTGGGACGAGACCGGCCGCGAGGGCGACTATGCACTAGCCTGCAACACCGGACAGGGCGAATGCCGCATCCACACCCCGGCCGACATGCAGGCCACCGCGCCCACCGAGGCCGAGCGCGACACATTGCGCGAGGTCGCCACGGAGATGGCGAGCCGCTGGGCGCGGCGCTGCGGCGAGGAATGCGCCGCCAACTGGAGCGCGTCCGTGGGCCAGGCCCTGGGCGTGACGCTGCGCTGAACTTCAAGGAACTTTCATGACGACAGAAACGCAAGGATCGCTACGCCTGCTCGACCGCGTGGCACGCATCGGCGCCTGGATCGGCGGACTCGGGCTGCTGCTCGTGTCCTGGCTCATCGTGGCCGACCTGATCGCACGCAAGGTCGCGGGCGTCTCGCTCGGCGGCGCCGACGAGCTGGCCGGCTACACGCTGGCGGTGGCCAGCGCCTGGGCCTTTCCCATCACCTTGCTGCGCCGCTCGCACATCCGGGTCGACGTGGTCTACACGCATCTGCCCGCCAAGACGCGGGTTGTGCTCGACCTGTTCGCACTGGCCTGCCTCGGCGTGTTCGTAGGCACGCTGACGTGGCACGCGTGGTTCGTGCTGGCCGACTCCATCGCCTTTCAGTCGGTGTCCAACACGCCCCTGCAGGTGCCGCAATGGATTCCGCAATCGCTCTGGTTCGCCGGCTACGCATTCTTCCTGCTCACCATCGTGGTGCTGGGCGCTTGCGCGCTGGGCCGCGTCATGCGCGGCCGCTGGCAAGCGTTCAACGCGCTGATCGGCATCCACTCGGTAGAAGAGGGCATTGAAGAAGAAACCGCCGACGTGCCCGTGCCGGCGCGCACGCAACCCCAGGAGTGAGCCATGTTGATAATGACGATTTCCATGCTGCTCGGCCTTCTGGCGCTGAGCGTGACCGCCGCCGCCACGGTGGGGCTGTTGGGCATGAGCCTGGCCGGCGTCTATTCGCCGCTGAAGCTGACCAACGCCATCGGTGAACTGGCCTGGGGCACCAGCGCCGAATTCCTGCTGGTCGCGATTCCGCTCTATGTCCTGATGGGCGAACTGCTGGTGCATTCCGGCGTGGCCGGCCGCATGTATGGCGCCGTGTCCAAGTGGGTCTCGTGGCTGCCGGGCGGACTGATGAACGCCAACATCGGCGCCTCCGCCATGTTCTCGGCCACCAGCGGATCAAGCGTGGCTACCGCCGCCACCATCGCCACACTGGCCCTGCCGGAGCAGCGCAAGTCGGGCTACAACGCGCCGCTCTTCCTGGGCTCGATCGCGGCCGGCGGGACACTCGGCATCCTGATACCGCCGTCGATCAACATGATCGTGTATGCGCTGATTGCCAACGTGTCGGTGCCCAAGCTCTACCTGGCCGCCACGCTGCCCGGCATCCTGCTCACCGCGCTCTTCATCGCGCTGATCGTGGGCCTGTGCCTGTGGCGTCCAAGCCTGGCCGGCAAACGCCCCACAGTGAGCTGGGCCGAACGCATCGCCGCCCTGCCGCACCTGGTGCCGCCGCTGGCGATCTTCGCGCTGGTGATCGGCGTGATCTACGGCGGCATCGCCACCGCCAGCGAATCCGCCGCGCTTGGCGTGGTGGCCGCCACCCTGCTGTGCGCCTACAAGCGCGTGCTCACCTGGGAAATGCTGGGTCGCGCCTTCGAGGCCACGCTGCGCACCACCGGCATGATCATCCTGATCACGCTGGCCGCTTTCTTCCTGAACTTCGTGCTGTCCTCGATCGGCCTGACCACCTTGCTGGTCAACGCCGTAACCAGCCTGGACCTGCCGCCGCTGGGCATGATGCTGGCCATCATCCTGTTCTACATCCTGCTCGGCTGCTTCATGGACACGCTTGCCATGCTGGTCACCACCGCCCCGCTCACCGTGCCTATCGTCATGGCGCTGGGCTACGACCCGGTGTGGTTCGGCGTGATGCTGATCGTGCTGTGCGAAATGGGTCAGCTCACGCCGCCGTTCGGGATGAACCTGTTCGTGGTGCACAGCGTGCGCGGGCAGGGCAAATTCATGGATGTGGTGGTGGGCGTGCTGCCGTTCCTGGTGATGCTGTTGCTGATGATCGTGCTGCTGCTGGCGGTGCCGCAACTGGCGTTGTGGTTGCCGGGGCAGATGGCTACGCTGTGAGGGCCTGCCGGGGCGCGTTCGCTGACGCGGACGCACCCGGGACCCAGGCATGCCCTCACCTGGGATAAACCCGCGCGTGCAGACCATTTCCCGCGGATTCTCCCCGTATCAAAGGTTTTTCCTATAGGTCCATCGCAATCCCATATTTGAGCCGTTGACGCAGGCTCCCTACTATTTCCCCAACATGCCCATCACGGGCAGAAGGGCGCCTCAAGTCGCCGAGTCAGGGGAAATCACATGCAGTGGGAACGTCGTTTTTGGAGCGCCTTGTTCGGCGCGGCGGTGCTGTGCAGCGCGCAAGCGGGTGCCGCGAACACATTTCCTGACCGTCCGGTCAGGTTGATCGTGCCGCAATCGGCGGGATCGGGCGGCGATGTGGTCGCCCGACTGCTGGGAGAGAAGATCGGTTCGGCGCTTGGGCAACCCATCGTGGTCGAGAACCGTCCGGGCGCCAACGGCATCATTGCCGCCAGCTTCGTCGCGAAGGCGCCCGCCGACGGCTATACCCTGATGCTCGCCGGGGTCTCGCAGATGAGCTTCAATCCGCGGCTATACAAATCTCTGGCGTATCAGGCGGATAAGGACTTCACCTACGTCTCGCCAGTCGTCGACACCCCCTTTCTTCTGGTTGCCAGCAAGAACAGCGGCATCAAATCGCTGAAGGATCTGCAGGCGGCCGCCAAAGCCAAGCCCGGCACGCTGAGCTTTGCCAGCGCGGGTGCCGGCAATTCCACCCATCTGTCGACGGAAATGATTGCGGAGGCGGCGGGCATCAAGCTGATGCATGTGCCGTTCAAGGGCTCGGGACCGGCGCTGAACGCCGTGTTGGGCGGACAGGTCGACCTGATGACCAGCGTGCTGGGCGCCGCGTTGCCGCAGGTTGCTGCCGGGAATCTGGTGCCGCTGGCGGTGTTGGCCGACAGCCGCGCGCCGGATCTGCCCGATGTGCCGACACTACGCGAGGCCGGCATTCAGGCGCCCGTGATGCCCGGATGGTTTGCGGTGGTGGGGCCGGCCGCGATGGACGAGGCTGTGGTGTCCAAGCTGAATGCGGCAGTGCAGGCGTCGTTGGCCGACAAGGCGATTCAGGAACGTCTGCGTGCGCTTTACCTGGTGCCCATTCCGGGCACGGCACAGGGCATCGCACAACGGGCAGCCTCGGATGCCGACGTCTGGGGCGCATTCATCCAGCGTGCCGGCGTCCAGGCCGAATAGCGCGATCCGATCCGATCAACCTCTCGTTCGAGAAACGGCATGAAGACCTCTTTATTTGCCTTCAGTCTTAGCCTGGCTATGGCGGCCGGCGGCCTGCCGGCCGCGCACGCGGAGCCGGCTTGGCCGAGCAAACCCATACGCCTCATCGTTCCCTTCGCGGCGGGCGGATCCACCGATATCGTGGCGCGCAAGATAGGCCAGAAGCTGGGCGAAAAGGTCGGCCAGCCCGTCGTGGTGGAAAACAAACCTGGCGCCGGCGGCACGATCGGCGCGGCCTACGCGCGCAGCCAGCCCGGCGACGGCTACACCCTGTTCCTGGGTACGGTCAGCACGCAATCCGTCGCGCCGTTCCTGTACAAGTCCCTGACGTACGATCCGGTGGCCGACTTTACGGCGTTGGCCATGATCGCCACCGTGCCCAACGTAGTCGTCGTCAACAAGTCGCTGGGTATTTCGACGCTGGCGGACCTGGTGAAGCAGGCGCGTTCCCGGCAGGGCGGAATCAGCTATGGCTCCAGCGGCCAGGGGTCTTCGAATCATCTTGCCACCGAAGGTCTGCGTGCCAGCCTGAACGTGCCGTTCACCCATGTACCCTACCGCGGTTCGGGCCCGGCGCTGACCGACACCATGGCAGGCCACGTCGACTTCATGCTGGACGTGGTGATGACTTCGTTGCCCTATATCCAGCGAGGTGATTTGAAAGCCGTGGCGGTGACGTCTAAGGAACGGGTAAGCGTCCTGCCCGACGTACCCACCGTGGCCGAGCAGGGATATCCGGAATTCGAGGCCATCGGCTGGTTCGGCCTGTTTGCGCCAAAGGGAATGCCCGCGCCGTTGATCGATCAGATTACGACCTCGATTACGGACGTCTTGAACGGGAACGACATGAAGCAGTACTTCCTCGCGCAAGGCGCGGTGCCCGGCGGTGCGACGGGCAAGGCGTTCGAAGCGGTGGTGGCCAAGGACCGGGAGCATTGGGGCAAGGTGGCCAAGGCCGCCGGCATCAACCCGGAATAGCGGGCTTGGCGCTATGCGCCAAGCCAGGTCACCCCTTGCCACCGCTTGCTGGTTACCAGATCGCGCGCGGTCTCGATCACCAGATCGTGTATCGCCATGCAAGCCAGACTGCTCTGCGCCTGAGCGGACAGGCACAGCGACGCGCGACGATGGAAGTTCGGATCGTTGATGGGGATCGCCGTCACCGATGCACCTGGCGCTTCGCTGCCAGCCAACGCCGAGGTCGGCAGGATGGTCCAGCCCCGCTTCGCGCGAACGGCGGACAGCAGGATCGATACCGCACTGGTTTCCGCGACAAGCGTGTATTGAAGGCCCGCCTCGGCAAACGCCCGTTCGATCAGCACCCGGATGGAATTGGGAAAGCTGGGCAGCAACAGCGGCAGCCCGGCCACGTCTTGCAACGTGACGGCTTTGACGCCGCCGGGCAACCGCGATCCGACCAGCATCAGTTCTTCGTCGAGCAACGGCGTGACCTGCATGCGGGGCTGCTGCTGCACATCCATGGCGATCGCCACGTCCATCCGCTGGCGGGCGACGGCTTCGCCGAGGTCGGCGCTGCTGCCTTCAATCAGTTCCAGCGTCACCTCGGGCATGCGCGCCGACACCGCTTCTATGAGCAGGTCGGCCAACACGCGCGATGTGCTGGTGGGCAGGCCCAGGGTAACGTGGCCCGCCGGCGTATCCCGTCCGCGCTCCACCGCGACGCGTGCCTCTTCCACTTGCCTCAACACCATCTTCGCGTGCCGATACAGCACACGGCCGATGTCGGTGGTGCTGACGCCCATCGGGCTGCGCACCAGCAGCCGCGTGTTGAACTCGGCTTCCAGGTTGGCCACGTGCTGGCTGAGCGAGGGCTGGGCGATGTGTAGTGCTTCGGCCGCCGCGGTGATGCTTTCGAGTTCGACGATCCGGGTGAAGTAACGCAACTGCCTCAGGTCCATAAGCTTTACCTATTGCTTGTCTATGGCTGCTATCAAACCATGGGCTGCGCGAGGTTGGTTCATGGTGAATACCCTAGGTTTCAAGCGTGATCTAGCTGCATTTACCCATCTATAGGTTTGGCCTATGCATATATAGAAAAGCCGTATTGGATTCCCGATTCCGCGCTTTCTAAGATGCCAGCATCTCCGATGATCAGGACCGTCATGCATTCCACTCAAAGCCAATCCGCCGCCTGGAAAGTCACCCCCGACGCGTATGCGCGATCCCGTCCGGAAACGCATGCGATTCCCGATCCCGTCTCGTGCTATCTCACGATGCGCGACGGATGCCGCCTTGCCATCGATGTGTATGTGCCGCAGCCCATCGGGCAAGCCGGCGACGCCGGCAGCCGCTATCCCACGATCACCTTGTTCACGCCCTACTACCGGCGCTTCAAGACGGATCCGCACGCCGAGGGCGAGCGGGCGCCGAACATCGCAAAGTTCCGCGATTACCTTGTGCCTCGCGGCTATGCGCTGGTGGTCATCGACGTGCGCGGCACGGGGGCAAGCTTCGGCACCCGCGACAGTTTCCGGTCGCCACGCGAACGCGACGACAGCGTGGAGGTCGTGGATTGGATCGTCGCGCAGCCATGGTCCGATGGCGTGGTGGGCGCCACGGGCATTTCCTATCTGGGTGCGGCGTCGGACTTTCTGGCCAGCACGGGCCATCCTGCAGTACGCGCGATCGCGCCGCTGTTTTCGGTGTGGGACACCTACGCCGACAACTACTTTCCCGGCGGCATCGCCTTGAAGGCCCTGACGCAAAGCTACGACGATCTGATGGTGGCGATGGATCACGATCAGCGCCACATGTTGGCGAGCGTCGTGTATTACTCCAATCCCGCCTATGAGGGGCCGCAACCGGTGGACGAGGATCCTTCCGGCGCGCTGCTGGCACAGGCCATCCAGGAGCATCTGGGAAACTTCCGGCAAACGGAGTTCATGCCCGAATTCCGCTATCGCGAAGATCCTTTGCCTTACGACCCGGCATTCAGTTCCGCCTCCTTCAGCCCCTACAGCGTCTCGCCCGGCATCAGCAAGGATGTCGCGGTGCTGTCGGTGTCGGGCTGGATGGACGGGGCGGGCTACATGAACGGCGCGATCTCGCGATTTCTCACTTTGGCGGACAATCCCCGTCACCTGCTGCTGGGCCCGTGGGACCACGGCGCCCGCATCGATGTGTCGCCGTGGCGCGGCACGCAGATGGCCGACTTTCCGTGGCTGGCGGAAGTGCTGCGATTTTTCGACCATTACCTGCTCGGCCTGCCCACCGGCCTGGACGCGGAAGACCCGGTGCACTACTGCGCCTTGCATGCCGAGCAATGGCGCAGCGCATCGCAATGGCCGCCGCTGCCAGCCGCTGATGACACCGTGCTGTTTCTGCAGGCAGGCGCGACGCTGACGAACAATCCGGACGCCGAAGCGGGCGCCACGCGCCATCAGGTCGACTTCTCCATCGGCACCGGCCGGGGAACGCGCTACGAGCGCATCGCCGCCATCAACAGCACGGAATACTATCCGGATTGGCAGGGCCGAACCGACCGCATGGCAAGCTTTACATCCGAGCCGCTGACGCGTTCGGCCGAACTGGCCGGCCACGCGGTGGCGGAGATCTGGCTGTCCAGCAATGAACCGGACGGCGCCTTGTTCGTATACCTGACCGAGGTCGAGGCGGACGGCACCGAACGTTATGTCACGGAAGGTCTGCTGCGCTTGCTGCACCGGAAGGAAGCGCCGTGCCCGGCCACGTATCGCACGACCTGGCCGTTTCGCACGTTCAGCAAAGGCGATGCCGCGCCCATGACGCCGGGACGACAAGAGCGCATTCGGCTTGCGTTGCTACCCACTGCATGGCGGTTTTCGAAAGGCAGCCGGATACGCATATCGATTGCCGGGGCAGATCGGGATCATTGCGGACAGGTGCCTCATGGCCGGCCACCGTTGTGGGAGATCGGCCACGGCGCTGGCCAGGCCTCGCGCATCCGCTTGCCGCTGGGCTTCGACAAGGAAAACACATGACGCAAGGCGACACCGAACATGGGCTTGGGCTGGCGGCGGGTCTGTCGTGGGCGGAGCTTGATTCGCTTGCGGCGGCCGTTGCCGCCCCCGAGTCGCACGCCTTGCTGGCATGCGTGGACCGCTTGTTGAACCAGCATGTCGGACACAAGTTGTTTACCGCTTTGCAGTATCGCCACGCCGAGGGACTGGCCGTCAGGCTCTACAGCAGCCGTCCGGACATCTATCCCGCGTCAGGCGCCAAGCAGATCGGTGGCGCCCCCGCGCTGACGCGCATGTTCCAAACTGGCCGCGCGCAACTGGCCCCCGACGCCGCGGCCGTGCGAGCTGACTTTCTGGATGCGTCGAGCATCTTTGCGCTGGGATGTGAAAGCGTTCTGAACGTGCCCGTCATGCATCGCGGCCAGTTGCTGGGGCAGATCAATCTGCTGCATGACGCGCACCATTTTCAGCCGCATCACGTTGGCATCGCGTCCACATTGGCGCAGATGGCGGCGGTCGCGTTTCGCTGACAGGCCGGTACGAACAGAAATCTTGAAAATCGCACCGGTCGACGCGCAAGCATCAAGCGCTCGTGAGTCGCCAGGGCGTACTCGCGAGGGCTGAGGTTGATGGCGGGGACGGCCCCTGCAAATCAGACGTCGTGTGAAACCCGTCCGGCCATGTCGCCCTTGAGCAAGTCCGCCAACCGGTTCAGACCGTGCGTCAAACGCGTCCGATCAATCGCTCCCCCCAACGACACACGGAGCGCCAAGGGACTGAACGATCCGGTTGAGAACGACCCAGAGTCAGTGACACTCACACCCTGTTCAAGCGCGGTTTGAATCAGCCGGTATAGATCGATATGACCCGGCAACTGCAGCCAGAGATGCAGCCCGTTCGGGTCGGCCTGAATCTCCCCCGGCAGGATCGACGCGGCAATGGCTTGCCGATGCTGCAGCTCACGCTTGACCTGCGCCATCCATTGCACCGCGGAACCCGACTCGATCCACGTCGACGCCATCTCCGTCATCCAGGGCGTGGGCATCAGCGCCAGCGAGCGCAGCGCATCGAGCACGGGCGTCAACGGCTCGCCAGCGGGTACGACCAGGTATGCGGTTCGCAGACCGGGCGCGATGCATTTCGATAGCGTCGACACGTAGTAGACCGGCGTCGACGAGGTGTTGGCAACCAACGAAAACATCGTGCTCGGCGGCCGCTCCGCCAACAGCCAGTACGGATCGTCTTCGATGACGGGCAGCGCGAATTTCTTGGCCACCCGCAGCAGCTCGGTTCGCCGCTCGGAGGACAGCGTCAGCGCGGTCGGGTTCTGAATTGTCGGATTCAAGTACAGCATTGCCGGTCGATGCTTCTGGCACACGCGCTCGAGGTCCGCGGGGTCCATGCCGAATGCATCTGACTGCACCCCGACGGCCACGCGCTGCAGCAGCCGGGCCGCAGCCAGGAAGCCAGGGTAGGTCAGCGCATCGCACGCAATCGCCTCTCCGGCCTGGCTCCTGGCCAGAAGCAGGGCTGCGATCGCGGTTTGCGCGCCGGGGCAGACCACGATCCGGTCAGTGTCCACGCTGCCCAGCACCGGCTGCAGCCATTTCGCCCCGGCTGCACGATGCCGCGCGTCCCCCGCCCCCACGTGATAGCTCAGCAGATCCATGGAGCTTGCCGCAGCCTGCGTCGCGCCGCTGCCTTCTGCAAGCATCTGCGAAAACGCTGCGCTGCCGAGCAACGGCGGGATGTTCATCCCCAGGTCGATCGTGCCGCCTGCTGCCGACCCAGAATAGGCCACATAAGTCCCGCCGGCCCCCTGCGCTTCCAGAATCCCTTTCTGCCGAACTTCCGAATACGCCCGCGTGACGGTCGTGAGATCGACGCCCAGTGTCTGGGCCAGTTCACGCTGCGTGGGAAGGCGATCGCCTGGCCGCAGAACTCCGTCTTCCACCGCGGTGACGATCTGCGTGGCGATTTGCTGATACCGGGAGCCCGCGCCGGCGGTAAGGGGCCGCACCCACGACAGGCTTGCTTTTTTCAGACGACGCGAGAGAGCCATGTTTGATTCTTGGAGTTTTGGCCACTTCCGCGGGTGGCTGGGAGGTACGAACCGGGCAATTCAACTGCTTGTATGGATTTTGGCAGTAGAATTCGAAATCTTGTATGGATTTTAGCACTCGCTCCGCGCCCTCCTGATCTTGTTCAGCGTCCGCGTGTAGCGATCAAGCTGCTCAAGCAGCGTTTTGAGGAAATGATGAATTTCTGGGTCCCTTTAGCCTTCGGTACGTTCAAGCTCGGCGTGCTGGGCGTGTGCATGTTCCTCGCCATCAAGTCGCATCGCGAAGGCGCTAGAAAAGAGAAAGAAAAGAAAGAGATGGAACGCCTCGAAAGTCTCAAGGCGCTATCCCAGGAACGTTGAGCAGATCAGCTTCTCCCCGAGATGATGCCCAGCATTGCATCCAGGCATAAAAAAATGCGGCTCGAGTGAGCCGCATTCGATAACAACAAAGCTTACGACTGCTGCGGTGCCACGAAGTGAGACACCTTCGGCGGCGCATCGCCGATGTGGAAACCGCGCACTTCGGCCTGCTGGTCCGCGTCGGCGTGGGTCACACGCTCATGTTGGCGCAGGTGTTCCAGCCACGACGTCACCAGGAAGTATTCCAGGTAGCGGCCCGGCTGCGCCGCATCTTCAAAGATCCCCCAGGCGTAGGCTCCGTCGCGGCGGCGCTCGGCGCCGGCATGTTGCATGGCCTGCACGAAGTCTGCGCCGCGTGCCGGGTCGATCAGGTATTCCACCGTGATCATGACCGGGCCGCGATCATGCGACACCTGCTGATCGATCAGAGGCTCGGGCCAGTGCATCGACGGTGCGAGGTCCAGGTCGGCCCCCAGTTGCAGCTTGGCCTTGCGGGTCAGCAGCATCGCAATCACCGAGCCGGCGGCGGCGATCAGCATGGCGGCGGGGACGCCGGCATGCACCGCGGTTTGGCCCCAGATCATGCTGCCCGCCGTCATCGAGCCGAAGAACACCGTCACGAAGATCGCCAGGCCACGAGCACGCACCCAGTCCGGCAGGGCAACCTGCGCCGATACGTTGAGCGAGGTCAGCACCATGATCCACGACGCGCCGGCCAGGAAGCTGAACGCACCGGCCACCACGGGATGCGGGATCACCGCAAAGACCACCAATGTGAGCGCCGTGCCCAGCGTACCCGCCATGACGCTGCGGTCAGGACCGAGCTTCTTGCGCAGCGGCGGCAACACCATCGCGCCAATCACCGCACCCGCACCGACGCAGCCCAGAATGATGCCGTACAGCAAGGCGCCGCCATTCAGCACTTGGCGCACGATCACCGGCAGCAGGGCCCAGTAGGCGCTGGCGAACAGAAAGAACGCAACGGCACGAACCAGCGTGGATTTGAGCGGCTTGCTGTGCAGTGCAAAGCGCAGACCGGCACGCATGGCATGAAACAGCTGCTCGCGCGGCAGGCGCTTCTCGGCGGCGACCGGCGGCTTCCACCAGATCAGTGCGGCTACAACCACGATGAAGCTGACCGCGTTCACAAAAAACGGAATCGCCACGCCCAGGCTGGTGATCAGCACGCCGGCCAGCGCCGGGCCGATCGCACGGCTGACGTTGATACCCACGCTGTTGGTCGCGATGGCTTGCTGCAGCGAAGGACGCGGCACCAGGCTGGGGACGATGGCCTGCCAGGCAGGCGCCGACAATGCGGTGCCGATGCCCATCAGCAGCGTGAAGCCCAACAGCACCCACGGCGTGGTCAGGCCGAACCAGACCACCAGACCGAGCGCCAGGGCGATAAATCCCATGGCGATCTGCACCATCAACAACAGCTTGCGGCGATCCATCGTGTCGGCCAACGCGCCGGCCAGGAGCGACAGCAGGAATACCGGCAGCGCACCTGCGGTCTGCACCAGCGCCACGAACATCGGCGACGGCGACAACGACGTCATGAGCCATCCGGCGCCCACGTCATGCATCCAGGTGCCGATGTTGGACAGCACGGTGGCGATCCAGATCACGGAGAAGGCGGAATAGGCGAAAGGCGAGGACGGCTGGGCGTCGGCGGGGCGGGTGTCGGCGGTCGTCATGGGAGGCTCCGGGGCTGCCGGTCGGTACGAGAAAAAAAAGCCCGCGGCATCGGCCGCGGGCCTGGGGATTTAGCGAGCGACGACAGGCGCAGCGACGGGCGCGATAGCGTCGTGGGCGGTCTGCGTGCGCTGCGCGGCCTTGTGCACCATCGTGTAGGCGTAGTCCACGCCCATGCCGTACGCGCCCGAGTGTTCCTTGACGATTTCCATCACGGCATCGTACGACTCGCGGCGGGCCCAATCGCGCTGCCATTCCAGCAGCACTTGCTGCCACGTCACCGGCACGACGCCAGCCTGGATCATGCGTTGCATGGCCATGTCATGCGCTTCCTTGGACGTGCCGCCCGACGCGTCGGACACCATGTAGATCTCGTACTCGCCTTCCAGCATGGCGCACAGCGCAAAGGTGGTGTTGCAGACTTCGGTCCACAGGCCGGCGACGATCACCTTCTTGCGGCCATTGGCGGCGAGCTGGTCGCGCACCTTCTGGTCATCCCACGAGTTCATCGAGGTGCGTTCCAGCACTTTCTTTTCCGGGAAGACATCGAGCAATTCGGGGTAGGTGTAGCCGGAGAAAGATTCGGTCTCGACGGTGGTGATGATGGTCGGAATGTCGAACGCCTTGGCGCCCTTGGCGAGACCCACGACGTTGTTCTTGAGCGTCTGGCGGTCGATCGACTGCACGCCGAAAGCCATTTGCGGTTGGTGATCGATGAAGATGATCTGGCTGTTTTCGGGGGTCAGCACTTCGAGCTTGGCGGTGGTGTTGGTCATGTCAGTGTCCTTGAAGAAGTAGGTTTGGGGTGTTG
The DNA here is from genome assembly GCF_002418565.1 of Achromobacter sp. UBA5777. NCBI lineage: Bacteria > Pseudomonadati > Pseudomonadota > Betaproteobacteria > Burkholderiales > Alcaligenaceae > Achromobacter > Achromobacter sp. UBA5777. The sequence continues at coordinate 56,248 of NZ_DIEJ01000117.1, forward strand.
CCTGCAGCGCGTTGCTGCGATGAACAGAACTATATTCTTCGGGACAATCTGCCGGTAGATGGGGATTTTTGCCTTCATCGTTCTTTTTATAGAACGATGGCTGCTTGCTGACCTGCGCAGCGACGCCTTCCACCGTCCGTGCAATCAACCGGTCCGGCGACTGGCCCGATCCCGAGCTGCCAAAGACGATCACGGCATCGTGGTGCCCATGTAAGTGCAATGGCGCCACCAGATCGGGGCGACATGGGTATCATCCGCAGTCCTGCCGCTCAGACCGGCTTTAGCATCCCGCCTCAGATCCCATGCAATGCCCTCGCTGCAACTGGCAGAACCCGGCCGCCAACAAGGTGTGCTTCAGCTGCAAGGCCGTCTTGCCGGTTACTGCCCACGCGGCGCCCGCCCAGCGGCCCGACCCGCGCGTCGACGCCCCCATCTTTCCCGGCATCTGGGCCCGACTGGCCGCCACGGCGTTCGACGCCATCGTCATGGTGGCCGCCATGATCGGTCTGTCCATGGCCGCTTCATACACCTATCAAGGCCTGACGGGCGCAGACGGACCCGTGCTTCTGGCAATAGCCGGCGGGCTGCTGGGCTTTCTGCTGCCCGCTTTCATGGACGCCTGGGGCAATGGGTCCCCGGGCAAACGTCTCTTCAAACAACGGGTGGTGACGCGCAAGGGCAGCTCACCGGGACTGCTGCGCTCGATCTGGCGGCATACCCTGAAGTACGCGCTGAACATGGCGCTCCCCGGCCTCTTCCACCACATACAGCAAGCTGTTTTTGGCGAGCGCGCCATGCACAACGCCCTCGCCGGCACTCACGTGGTGTCCAGCCAGGCCAATCCGCGGGCCGTGCTGCCCGCGCTGGCCCGGGTTCGCGCCGTCACGGGCGCGGGCCGCTTTCTGTTCATCGTGTTCGGCATGGTGGGGCTGGTCCTGGCCGGCATGGTGATCGCAGTCGTCGCCCTGGACAAAGATAACGGAGACAATCCGCTGCGCGCCGACGTCATACACCTGGACCTCGTGTCGGATCCCGTGCGCCTGCTCGCGGAAAGCCACTACCAGCGCACGAAGACGTTTGCGCCGGACATGGCCGCGCTCGGCGTGACGCTTGAATCGCTGCGAACCAGCGGCTTCAGCAAGCTGGAGATGAATCCCGTCAACGGGGTGCTGCGCTTTACCATCGCGGGCGATCCCGGCACCGCGGACTCACCTTCGTTGGGCGGCAAGCACCTGGTCTATCTGCCCGAGCTGCGGTCCGAAAAGAAGGGCGGCGGCGTGCGCCGTTGGCGATGCGGCAGCGACGACATCCCGCGCGAAGACCGCCCCTACAGTTGCCGTCACGAAGCCGGCGCCCTGGCGCGCTAGTCCGATCTTCCGAACAGAGAACCTTGCGCATGTCCAGCCTGATCGAATCCATCCACCGCGCCGATGACAGCGGCGACCTTGCCCAAATGGTTGCCCTGAGCGAACAAGGTCTGCGCGAACAGCCAGATCTCGCCGTCATGTGGGCACTGCGCGCCCGCTATCACGACCAGCGCCGCGCGTACGCGCAGCGTGACTCGGACCTGGACCGCGCGTTGGCGCTGGATCCGCAATGCAGCGACGCCATTCGCTTGCGAGTCACCGCGCTCTACGACGCGGGCCAACAGCAGCAGGCCTGGCGCCTTTTGCGCGAGGCCCAGACACGTGCGCCGTCGCACTTCGGATTGCTGATGGCCGAGGGCTACCTGTTGATCAACGACGGTCAACTGGACGACGCCATTGCCCGCTGGACCCGCGCCTCGCAAATGCGCCCATTCTCCGCGGCGCCGCATTGCTACATCGGATCCAATCTGCACAACGCAGGCCGCTACCAGGACGCTCTTCCCTACCATCAACGCGCCGTCGCGCTGGCGCCCAACAACGGTGGCTTTCATTACGACGCCGGCAACAACTACCGCCGTCTGGGTGACCTGAACAACGCCATCGCGATGTTCGACCGCGCCCGCGCCCTCCTGGGCGAGCAGAACGCGATCCAGCACAATCGCGCCTCGTGCCTCCAGGCGCTCGGACGCCATGAAGACGCGGTGGAGGAATGGACCAGCCTGCTGCGCCGCGAACCCGACTGGGACTGGCCCCTCGAGGGCAAGGCGCGCTCCCTGCACCGCCTGGGCCGAGCCGACGAAGCGGCGCCGCTATGGCATCGCCTGGACGCGCTCTCGGACAGCGGCTGGGAAGGCCGCAAGGAGCAAGCCCGCGAGTATGTGCGCAGCGGCGACCCTGAGCTGGCGGAAGCGGCATTGCAGGGCCTGGACCCGCTTTCCAGCGGCGACGCCCAGCTGTTGTTCGTCGCCGGCAATGCGCAGCGCGATCAGCGCCGCTGGGAAGCCGCGCTGACCTATTACCTGCGCGGCTACGAACTCGCGCCCGACAACGACTTCCTGCCCGGCAACGCCGCCGACATGCTGAACCGGCTGGAACGCTACGATGAGGCCTTGCCCTTGTCGGAGGTCGCGATCTCGCTGGATCCCGATTGGCTGAAGTGGCGCCGCGCACGCATCGAGGCGCTGACCCACCTGGGCCGCGCAACCGAGGCCGTGGCTGACGCAGACCAGGCGATGGCGCGCTGGCCCGACAGCGGCCCTTTGCACGCCGAACGCGTCAATGCGCTGATCGCCGCCGGTCGCTATGAGGAAGCGCTTGCCGCCTGCGACCGCCTTATTGCGCTGGATCCCGACTACCGAAGCTGGGCGCTGTTCTCACGCGGAGAAACCTACGGCCACATGAAGCGCCATGCTGAATCGGCGCTGGCATTCCGCCAAGCGTCGGCCTCGTACCAACAGAACGGCAAGCCTCAGTTCCAGGAGCTGTCGATGCAGAATGCGCTGGCTGCGGAACAGGCCGCGGCCGCGCCGCGCGGAATTCTCGGCCGCCTATTTGGCCGCAAATAGGTGTCGAGATTCGTTCCTTCAGCTTTCAGAATCGGGCTGGGCTGGTTCCCCGGCTGCGCTACAGCCGGTCGTCCAAAGTGTGAGTTGTATCTAGCCGAGGCGTATCAAGGAGTCGTGCCTTGACGTCGAGCAGCTCTTCGTCAGATACATCAAAGCGCTCAACCCATGCTTCGCCTTTTAGTCCGGTCAGCCGCGGTTCGCCGGCGGCACTGGCCGCCAGGTGTAACCCGAACACCGCACTGCGCAGCGATTTGAGCGCTGCGTTAGGTAGCGCGTACTGCGGAGGCTTAGGGTCGATAGCCGTCGCAGCAAGGTCGGGTTCATTGCCAGCCTGAATGACGATGCCAGCGCCGTAGTCATAGAAGGCGAACCAGTCTGGCGGCAATTCCGAGCGCAACGTGTGCAAGCCGCCTGCCTGCGCCACCATGTCACGATTGATTGCGGTCAGCCAAGACACTGTCTTGAACGTGTCGGGCTTGAGCACCATGGCGGAGAATACTGGCGCCCCCACATCAACGCCGCGGGCCTGCTCCGACGCGAAGGCTTCGGTGGGCTGATTACTGTTCCATCCCGACGGGGACAGCGCAAAACCAAAACCGCCATGGCCATGCAATGCTTGCAGCCGCGCAGCGAATTCGACGAACAAGGTTTGAAAGGCTTTGGGTTGCTCGACAATATCAACAAAGGGCAACGCGAACCGCAACACATCCAGACGGCCTGTTTTTTTGGCGGCCCAAGCCGGTGCGGCATTGACATAAAAGGAATACGGGCCGGCGTCCTCGCGCTTGGTGCCGCTCGTGTACTGCAGGTCAAGCTTGTCGTCTTCGTCGAGCGTTTCGGAAAAATCGCGGAGTTTCGGAGCCTTGACGTAAGGCATGCACGGCGGGCCTGACGGGGGCTCACCACGCCACAGCCATGTGAGGGCATCGCCCGCGTGCGCCAGGTAATCGTCAAAACACTGTGCGATTGCCTCCCGCTTAAGCTGTGTATAGCCGCCTTCGAAATATAAGGTGCCTGTGATGGCGATGACCGCGCCCACATAGTCGTGGCGGCTCTTAGGCATGAGCATCGCCCCGGGAAACTGCTGCACCTGCGCGTTCTCGCGAAGTGCTGCGGCAAACGCCTCGCGGCTCATGTCGGAATGACAGTCTGTCATAGGTCTCTCAATGAAAAATAGGCCGCACTTGGCGACCTATTCTGCAAGGAAGCGCTAGAACCAAGAGCACTTGTCTCAAGCGAGTTTTATTCCTCGAAAGCGAACTTTATTCAGACTCTTTGAAAAAGGGAAATAAAGTCGGTCGCAAACGGGCTTTGCAACCCATTGATTTTGAATGACTTGCAAGATTAGAAAAGTTGGATCAAAGTCGGTCGCACCCCAGGCCTTCCCGCCTTCAGCGCAAAAAAATTGAACAAAAGTCGGTCGCAGAAGGTTCGGGTTCGTTGAGTTAGGTCGCTAAGCTACAAAAACAGCTGCCTATCTCGGGGCTGACACAGCCTAGGTGCCAAGCGAACAGCCGTGCAGTCTTGGAGCGGGGTAGCGCAAAAAGCGGGCGGGCACCCTGCACCACCGTCATGAGACAGCTATCGGCCAGGAACGGTCAGTCGGCCAAGCGGGAGAATTTAGCAAATTGCGTACGCGTGATTGACCATCTCACAATCGCATACTTCAGCGGAAGCGTTTCCAATTGAGGTCGGTCATTTATCAATCAGGGTCTCTAGCACCAATCAGACCGCACATGGCAATGGCCAGCACCAAAAGCGCCAAGCCGGCGGCGGTCAGGGTTGCCGCCGTGTAGAAGCCGATCAGGGCAGCGACGGCGAGGGCCACCATCGACTGTACGCACGGCCGTCGGCGGCTCGGAGCATCCGGACGGCTCATCACGTGCTCACTGCGTTGGTAAACATCACGAGGAAGATGGTTTGGGGCGATGTCTTAGGCATAGCAGTTCGCTGATGCTGGCGGGAAAACGACTTTACTCGAATGCCCCCTTTTAGATTTAGCGCCCGACTGCTTCGGGCACTTCTCGATGGCCCGTCAGCCGTCAGCCGTCAATCGGAGGATCCCAGCTTTTGCCGCCACAAGCGCAACTGCTCGACCGTAGCCGTCGCTCCACCGCAAACGATGACCAGCGGTGCCTTGAACCCTTCGAGAATCGTGTGCTGGGCGCTGTAGAGCGCGGCCAGCGAAGCACCGCAAGCCGGCTCTACCAGAATGCGGTGGTCGAAAAGGAAGCGCTCGGAGGCGACCACCGCATCGAGGTCGCTGACGACGTGCGTGCGAATGTCATGGCTGCGGGTCACGTTGAAAGCGTTTTCGCAGACCTGCTTCGCGCCGAGCGAGGTTGCAATGCTGGTGATGGCGGCCAATTCGATGCGCGCACCCTGCTGCACCGACTGGGCCAGAGAGTCGGCGCCGACCGTCTCCATGGCCACCACGGGCGTCCTGCCCAGCCCGTTGCGGTCCAGGCCTGCAACCACGCCAGAGAGCAAGCCCCCACCGCCAATTGACAGCACAACGCAGTCGAACACGCACCCTGCCTGCACCGCCTCATCAATCATCGTCGCGTGACCGTGCCACATCGTCTCGTTGTCGAACGGGTGCACGAATGCAGTGTGGTCATCGAGATGCGCCAGTGCGAGCGCGTTGGCCTCTTGCCATGAAGCCCCGTGCACAACCACCGTGGCACCTTCCTGCTCGATCAACTGCTTTGCGCGCGCCGTCGTTGTCTCCGGCACGTAGACCGTCACCGGGACACCGAGCTGCCGGCCGCTGTACGCGACCGCGATACCGGCGTTGCCGCCGGACGATGAAATGAACCGCTTCTTGCCCTTGCGCTTATGGTCTTCGCACAGCGCTCCGACGCCGCGCAGCTTGAAGGAGCCCGAAGGCTGCAAGGCTTCCAGCTTGAGCCAGACTTCTTTGCGGCTTAACAGGCTGAGCGGCTGCGAACGAACGAGAGGGGTTTCGATGTGGAGTGGCATGGCAGTGTTTCAATCCGCTTGGCGCGGTGCGATGGGTGGGGTTTGGTGTCCTGACCAGGTCGGCAGGCGCAGAGTCGCAAAAGCGAGGCCGCTGAGAATCATCAGCATGCCCAGCCAGTGATAGAAATGAATCGCCTCGTCCAACAGCAACGCGCTCATGAACGCCCCGAACACGGGGATCAAGTGGATGCTTAGACTGGCTTGTCCCGCGCCGAGGCGCCGCACCGAAGCCGCATAGAACACGGTGGCCACCACGGAACTGCCGACCGCCACGTAGGCGATGGCGGCAGCATTCGACCAGCTCCAGGAGATGGCATCGCCGCTCGCCGTATCCCACACGAACGCCGGCAGCAGCAGTACCGTCGCCACGAGGAACTGCGCGCACACCACGCTCAAGCGGTGCAGTCCTGCTGGCAGCTCGCGCAGCCAGATCGAGTACAGAGCGAAGCTGGCCACACCGGCGAGCACGAGGCAGTCGCCGCTGGAAAGTTCCATGTGCAGCAGGGCGTCCCATTGACCACGGCCGACGATGGCCAAGACACCCGCCATCGAGAGAGTAAGCCCGGCCAGTTGCTTCAAGCTCGTGCGCTGCTGGAAGAGCAGCAGCGAGAAAACGACGATCAGCACCGGGATGGCCGAGTTGAACAGCAGCGCGTTCGTCGCGTTGGTGGTATGCAGTCCGAAGTAGATCAGTACGTTGAATAACACCATGCCGGACAGCGAGGTCCGAAGCAAGAACCACCGTGCCCGCCAATATTGACTGGCCTCACGAGTCAGGTGCCACCAGCAGAACGGCAGCAGGCACAGAAATGCCAGCATGTGGCGGGTAAATACCAGGGCAAAGGGCGACACGTCGTTGCGCACCGCCCGGCCGACGATGAAGTTTCCAGCCCACAGTAGAGGCGGAACTGCCATTGCGACCAGCGTGAACGTGCTGACGGATGGTGCTCCGTTAGGTGTGGTCTCGGCTGGCTTGTGTTCCACGGCTCGCATTCCTTCATATCAACAGAAGGATTGTCCTAAATGCAGAAAAAAGAAACAATATTGCCTGATTCAAATAATTGTTGCGTAATGCGTAAGAAACTCGAAACCGGCCTATTCCACGCCATGAGGGCGTTCCTGCGTGTCGTTGACAGCGGCAGCTTCACGGCTGCTGCTGACCAGCTTGGACTGACGACGGCTCAGGTTTCGCGGCTGGTGGCCGACCTCGAAACCAGGCTGGGCACCAAGCTGTTGCAGCGCTCCACGCAGCGCCGCGTGCTCACAGACGCGGGGCGGAACTACGCCGAGCAGTGCCGCGAGATTCTGGGCCTCGTGGGCGAAGCGGAAAAGGATGCATCAGGCGCTTCTGTACAGGTGCGCGGCACGCTGCGGATGCAGTGCATGACGAACTTCGGGCAGCACTACGTTGCCCCGATCCTGGCTGACTTCTGCGCCCGCTACCCGGGCTTGGTCGTGGAGTACGGAACATCCCAGGATGTGCCCGACCTGCTGGCCCGCGGGGCCGATGTAAGCCTGTACCTGGCCGAGTCGCTGCCAAGCTCGGGCATGGTCGCGCGCCGGGTCGGCACGACGTTTTCGGTGGTCTGCGCATCGGCCACCTACTTGGCCAAGCATGGTGAGCCGCAAGCGCCCGATGATCTGCAACGGCACGCCTGCGTGCGCCTGGTGAATCCCTCGATCACCACGGAGTGGCGACTGACGCAAGGTGGCGGCCACATCGAGCAGCTTGCCCCGCGCGGCCAGGTCATCGCAGACACGCCAGACCTCTTGGTCGATGTGACGATGCGCGGCGCTGGCATCACCTTGCTTCCGCTGTTCTCGGTCATCGACCAGATTCGAGCGGGCCATTTGAAGCGTGTGCTGTCCGCATGGCGGTCGCCAGAAATTGGCGTCTACGCCCTGTTCCCCTCGCGCCGCTTCATAGATGCCAAGACGCGCGCTTGGCTCGACTGGGTGGAGACAAGCATCGCACCCGACGTGGCGAAGGATGCCGAATTCTTCCTGAATGGGGCTTAGTTGCTTGGCCGGCTTACTGGCATGTATGACCGCTTTCCCTGCATGCCAAAGTCTGCGACAGGTCGAAGGCAGCGAATCGTCGACGACCGCTAGCCCCTCGGTTACTCAGACGCCCAATCCCTAACACCGCCGGGACAGTGCATGGTGCGCACCGAGCTATTCGTGCGCAAACAAAAGAGGACCGCTCTGCGGCCCCCTCCCACGCACTAACAACCAATGAGCCCTCTTAGCCACTAAATGGCGCCGATGTAGTCCGTTCAACTCGCGACCGACTTTATTCCGCGCGACCGACTTTATTTCGCGTTTTCAACTTCAGCCGCGCAGCGCTACGCATCACTCCACCGTCACGCTCTTCGCCAGATTCCGCGGCTTATCCACATCCGTACCGCGCGCGCATGCTGTGTGATACGACAGCAGTTGCAGCGGCACGGTATGCAGAATCGGCGACAGCTTGCCGTAGTGTTCCGGCATACGAATCACATGCATGCCTTCGGCGCTTTGAATCTTGCTGTCGGCATCGGCAAAGACATACAACTCACCGCCCCGCGCACGCACTTCCTGCATGTTGGACTTCAACTTTTCCAGCAGCTCGTCCTTGGGCGCGATGGTGACGACCGGCATGTGCTCGGTGACCAGCGCCAGCGGACCGTGCTTCAGCTCACCGGCCGGGTAGGCTTCGGCGTGGATGTAGCTGATTTCCTTGAGCTTGAGCGCGCCTTCCAGCGCGATCGGGTAGTGCATGCCGCGGCCCAGGAACAGGGCGTTTTCCTTGGAGGCGAAGCGGTCGGCCCAGGCCATGATCTGCGGTTCCAGCGCCAGCACCGAACCGATGGCGGACGGCAGGTGGCGCAGGGCCTTCAGGTGCTCGGCTTCCTGTTCTTCCGTGAGCTTGCCGCGCGTTTGCGCCAGCGCCAGCGTCAAGAGGAACAGCGCGGTGAGCTGGGTGGTGAAGGCCTTGGTCGAGGCCACGCCGATTTCGACCCCGGCGCGCGTGATGTACGACAGCTTGCACTCGCGCACCATGGCGCTGGTGGACACGTTGCAGATGGTCAGCGTGTTTTCCATGCCCAGCGAGCGGGCGTGCTTCAGCGCGGCCAGCGTGTCGGCGGTTTCGCCGGATTGCGAGATCGTCACGACCAGCGAGCGCGGGTTCGGCACGCTGTCGCGGTAGCGGTATTCGCTGGCGATTTCGACGTTGACCGGGATCTTGGCGATCGATTCGATCCAGTATTTGGCGGTCAGGCCGGCGTAGTAGCTGGTGCCGCAGGCCAGGATCAGCAAGGAATCGACTTCCTTGAAGATCTTGTAGGCCTCGTCGCCAAAGAGTTCGGGCGTGATGGACTCGATGTCCTGCAGGGTGTCGCCGACCGCGCGCGGCTGCTCGAAGATTTCCTTCTGCATGTAGTGGCGGTAGGGGCCCAGCTCGGCAGCGCCGGTGTGCACATGTACGGTGTGCACTTCGCGATCGACGTTCTTGCCGGCGGCATCCACAATCCAGACGCGCGAGAGTTGCAGGTCGACGACGTCGCCGTCTTCCAGGTAGATGATCTGGTCGGTCGTGCCGGCCAGCGCCAGCGCGTCGGACGCAAGGAAGTTCTCGTTCTGGCCCACGCCCACCACCAGCGGCGAGCCTTGGCGCGCGCCGACCACACGGTGCGGTTCGTCGCGGCAGAACACGGCAATCGCATACGCGCCATGCAGGCGGCGCACGGCGTTCTGCACCGTTTCGAAGAGGTCGCCCGAGTACAGGTGATTCACCAGGTGCGCGATGACCTCGGTGTCGGTCTGGCTTTCGAAGACGTAGCCGACGGCTTGCAGCTCGGCGCGCAGTTCGTCGTGGTTTTCAATGATGCCGTTGTGAACGAGCGCGATGCGCGGCTCGTCGTTGCCCAAGTGCGAAAAATGCGGGTGGGCGTTGTGCGTGGCGGGCACGCCGTGCGTGGCCCAACGGGTGTGGGCGATGCCGGTGAAGCCTTGGATCTTGTCCTGCGCAACCTGATCGGCCAGCTCGGCCACGCGCTGCGTGCTGCGCGTGCGGCGCAGATGGCCGTCGGCGTAGACGGCGACGCCGCAGGAGTCATAGCCGCGGTATTCCAGGCGCTTCAGGCCTTCAACGAGGATCGGGGTGATGTCGCGCTGGGCGACGGCGCCAACAATGCCGCACATAGGAGTGACTCCGGGTAAGTTCAGTACCGACGCATTGTGCGCGCCCCTTAAAGAAATTTGATTTCTTTATGTGCCCCAATTTGGCAGTTAATTCCCTTACACAAATGTGATTAAATAATCTTTCTTCAAAATCGCCGTTTTGAATTAATCATGCAAAACACGCCCATTCCCGTGCCTGATCTCGATGATCTGGACCGGCGCATTCTTGAACAGTTACAAGAAGACAGTTCGCTGACCAACCAGGATCTGGCCGCGCGCGTACACGCCTCGCCCCCGACCTGCCTGCGGCGGGTGCGGCGATTGGTGGAGGAAGGGGTGATCGACCGGCAGGTGGCCATCTTGTCGGCCGAGAAGCTGGGCAGCACGCTGACGGCGATTGTGGAGATCACGCTGGACGTGCAGGCCGCCGAAAGCCTGGACGCGTTCGAGCAAAGCATGCTGACGGAACCGGCGGTGCTGCAGTGCTACCGCGTATCGCCCGGTCCGGATTTTGTGGTGATCGCGCAGGTGAAGGACATGCCGGCGTATCACGCGCTGGTGCACCGCGCCTTCACCGCGCAGGCCAACGTGCGTAACGTGCGCACGTTTTTCTCGGTGCATCGCGCCAAGTTTGAAACGCGGATTGATGTGCGAGGATGAAGTGCCGGCATGAGGTGCGGCTATCGAACAGCCGCAGAGAAACGCGGCAGATGAAGCGGCCTACTTCCGCCCCACCAACCGCTCAAACTGCGCCAGATACCGGTTTCCCATCTTCTGCACGTCGTGCTCATTGCGCACGTACTCATACGCACGTTCGGTGACCTCGTGCCGGAACGCCGCATCATCCAGGCAGCGCGCCATGCCAGCCGCCATTGCCTGATGATCCCCCACCGCGCATAGCACGCCTCGCCCGTCGGCCAGGCTTTCCTTCAGGCCGCCGGCGTCTGTGGACACGACCGGCACGCGTTGCAGGAAGGCGTCGAGCACACTGCTGCCCAGCGCTTCTTCCTCGGAGCTCATGACGAAGACGTCGAGGATGCTGTAGAAATCTTCCACGCCCTTGCGAAAGCCCGCAAAGCGATAGACGTCTTCAATGCCGAGCTTGCGGGCCTCGTCCTTGGCCTGCTGTTCGCGGTCGCCGCCGGCGCCGAAATGCAGGAAGACGAAGTCGCGGCGCGTCTTGGCCAGTTCGCCGACAGCGCGCACCAGCGTAACGGGGTCCTTGTCGCGGATGAGGGCGGCGGAGGTCGCCATGACCTTCTTGCCCTCAAGGTCGAACTCGCGCACCAGGTTGGCGACGTTCTCGGTGTTGATCTGATGCGGTTCGACGGCGCTGCGGATGATGACGGGCTCGATGCCCAGTCGGCGCGGCTCGCCGGCGGCCATCTCGCTGATGGCCACAAACAGATCCGTGTGGCGCCACTTGTACCCGGTCTTCCATTCGTCGCCCGGCTTGACGACAAACGAGGTGCGGCGCGAGAACACGACCGGCCGGCGGTGCAGCCATTTGGTCAGCACGGCCCACGTGATGGTGTTGGCGGTCTGCGCGTGGATGATGTCGTAGCGGCCGGCGCCCGCCAGAAACGCGAGCTGTCCGGGCACGTTGCGCACGGTGTGGGCGACAAATCCTTCCTGGCGGGCGCGCTCGGCCAGCGGCGCGCCTTCGCGGCACATCACTTCGACGTCATGCCCGGCCTTGCGGAACGCGCGCATGCAATACAGCGTCTGGCGCTCGCCGCCGCGCCAGCCTTTCTCGAAGTTCAGTTGCAGGATCTTCATGCGCGGCCGATGCCTGAATACTCGAAGCCGAGACCGCGCACGTCGGCCGGCGTGTACAGGTTGCGGCCGTCGATGATGAGCGGCGTCTTGAGCAAGGCCTTGACGCGATCGAAGTCGGGCGCGCGGAAGACCTTCCATTCGGTGGCGATGAGCAGGGCGTCCGCGCCGTCCAGCGCGTCGTACATGTCGGCGGCGAAGCTGACGCCCTGATGGCCAGCCAGCGCGCGGCCGGCTTCGTGCATGGCCACCGGATCGTAGGCGCGCACCTCGGCGCCGCGGCGCGTGAGTTCGGCGATGACCGTCAGGCTGGGCGCTTCGCGCATGTCGTCGGTGTTGGGCTTGAAGGACAAGCCCCACAACGCAATCCTGCGGCCGCGCAGGTCTTCGCCGAAGCGCTCGACCAGTTTCTCGGACAGGCGGAATTTCTGCGCGTGGTTCGCGGCTTCGGCGGCTTCGATGACACGCATCGGCAGGCCGTGCTCGGACGCCGTGTTGACCAGCGCCTGCACGTCCTTCGGAAAGCACGAGCCGCCGTAGCCCGCGCCGGGATACAGGAAGTGATAGCCGATGCGCGGATCCGCGCCGATGCCGCGGCGCACCTGTTCCACGTCGGCGCCCAGCACTTCGGCCAGGTTCGCCATCTCGTTCATGAACGAGATGCGCGTGGCCAGCATGGCGTTGGCGGCGTACTTGGTCAGTTCGGCGGAGCGCACGTCCATCACCATCAGACGGTCGTGCGTGCGCTGGAAGGGTTCGTAGATGCGGCGCATGACGCCGATCGTGTAGTCATCGTCGGCGCCGACGATGACGCGGTCCGGGCTCATGAAGTCGTTGATGGCCGCGCCTTCCTTCAGGAATTCCGGATTGGACGCCACGGTGAACGGCAGGTCCACGCCGCGCTCGGCCAGTTCCTTGGCGACCACGGCGCGCACCTTGTCGGCCGTGCCGACGGGCACCGTGGACTTGTCCACGATCAGCTTGCGCGAGGTCATGTGGCGCGCGATATTCTGCGCGGCGGCCAGCACGTACTTGAGGTCTGCGGAACCGTCTTCGCCGGGCGGCGTGCCCACGGCGATGAACTGGACATCGCCAAACGCCACGCTCTGCGCGACGTCATCGGTGAAATGCAGGCGGCCGGCCTGCACGTTGCGGCGCACCAGGTCTTCGAGGCCCGGCTCGTAAATGGGGATGCCGCCCTGGCGCAGCAGCGCGATCTTGGCCGCGTCCACGTCCAGGCACATGACATCGTTGCCCATGTCGGCCAGGCACGCTCCCGACACCAATCCTACGTAACCGGTACCCACGACCGTGATTTTCATGCCTGTGCGCCTTCAAATAGGTAATCTTTGCGCCCGGAAAGTGAAACCGGGCGCCGGCCGCCATTATAGAAGCGGCCCGCGCCCGGGGGTCCGAGCCGGTTTAAGGCGGCGCCAGCGGCTGCTAAGTCCGCAGTTTGTTGAAGCGGACGGTGTTGACCACCACGGCCAGCGCCGCGCATATCGTGCCCAGCACCAGCGCCAGCCCCGGCCCGTGGGCCGCGCTGACGCTGAAGGCGATGGCCACCAGCGCGGTGCCGAAGCTCTGCCCGAAAACCCGGGTGGTGGCCTGCAGGCCGCCCGCCGCGCCGCTGCGAAGCCGGGGCGCGGCAGAGAGCAGCGCGCGGTTGTTCGGCGTCTGGAAGAAACCGAAGCCCACGCCGGCCACGAACATGCCGGCGATAACGGGCCAGTTCGACACCGTGGATGGCAGGAGCGCCAGCCACAGCATGCCCGCGACCATCGTGGCCGCGCCAATGCCACTGAGTGTGGCGGCGGAATAGCGGTCGGACAGGCGTCCGGCCAGCGGCGCGATGATGGCCGTCCCGACCGGCCACGCGCCCATCAGCATGCCCACTTCCAGATACGGCCGGCCGAGCACCTGCTGGAAGTAGAACGGCAGCGACACGTACGAGGCCATCTGCGCGGCGAAGGTGCACGCCGACGCGCCCACCGCGAACGCCAGCGGCCGGATGCGCAGCAGATCCACCGGCACCAGCGGCGCGGTCTGCTGGCTGGCGCGGCGCACCAGCACAATACCCGCCACTGCCGAAATCGCGACCAGACCGATGCCGCGCAGCAGATCCTCGCCCATCATGTCCACGCCGGAGATGAACACGCCCAGCGTCGCCATGCAGAGCAGCGCGCTGATCCAGTCCAGCTTCACATCGTTGCGCGGCACTTCGGGCAGATGGCGCAGGCCGAACATGGCAAGCGCGCAGATCGGCAGATTGACCGCAAAGATCCACGGCCACGGCGCCACCGACAGAATCGCCGAACCGATGGTGGGACCGAGCACCGACATCACCGCCACCGTGGTCGCGTTGATGCTGATGCCCCGCCCCAGCATCTTGAGCGGATAGATGTTGCGCACCAGGCCGCCGAACATGCACATGAGCGTGGCGGCGCCCAGCCCCTGGAACACGCGTGCGGCGGTCAGCTGCCACAGCGTGCCGGCCAGCGCGCAGCCCAGCGAGGCCAGCGTGAACAGCACCAGCCCGAACGTGAACATGCGGCGAAAGCCGATGCGCTCGGCCAGCGCGGACAGCGGCAACAGCGCCATCACGACGGCCAGGTTGTACGCGTTGACGATCCACACCGCCTGCGCGGGCAGGGCATCGAGATCTTTGGCGATCGTGGGCAGCGCCACGTTGGCGATGGTGGTGTCCAGCACCGACAGGCTGATGCCCGTCATCACGGTGGCCGCCGCCCAGTACCGGCGCGGCGCCGGCAGGCCGTCGGGCGGCGCGGGCTTGGCCCCGCCG
>NZ_DIEJ01000302.1:0-146 GCF_002418565.1 Achromobacter sp. UBA5777
ATGCCGACGCCGAGCGCGGCCCAGGCGGCGAAGTAGAGCGCGTGCGAGTGCGTGATGGCGAGCAGGCCGCAGCCGATTGCGGATAGCGCGGCGCCCGCGGGCATGACGAGGTGGCCGCCCCAACGGTCCACCGCGGCGCCGGCGGT
>NZ_DIEJ01000302.1:388-10595 GCF_002418565.1 Achromobacter sp. UBA5777
CGCGGATCATGGGCGTTGCGGGGGCGTGGTGTCGCCGTCGCCGAGGCTGCGCTGCATGAGGACCGTATCGCGCCATTCGCCGTGCTTGTGGCCCACGGACCGCAGCGTGCCGACAGGGTGAAAGCCTTGGCTGGCGTGCAGCGCGAGCGAGGCGGCGTTGCGGCTGTCGCCGACGACGGCGAGCATTTGCCGCCAGCCGGCGGCGGTGCAGCGCTCGACCAGCGCGGCGAGCAGCTTGCCGCCGATGCCCAGGCCGGCGCGGCCGGCCTTGACGTAGACGGAGTCTTCGACGGTGTGCCGGTAGGCGGGGCGCGGGCGGTAGGGGGTGACGTAGGCGTAGCCGACGACTTCGCCGTTGATCTCGGCCACGAGGTAGGGCATCTCTTTTTCGAGGACGCCGGCGCGGCGCTGGCGCATTTCGGCGATGGAGGGCGGCTCGAGTTCAAAGGACGCGGTGCCGTGCTGCACGTGATGCGCGTAGATGGTCTTGATGGCGGGCAGATCGGCTTCCGCGCTGTCGCGGATGAGGACGGTGGGCGAATGGGGCGACATGGAAAGGGCCGGAGATTTATTGGTAGGCGGTCAGGTGTGCAAGATGCCGTACCCACGGACGTGCGAATGCGGGCGGTGTCCAGAGATGCGAGTACGCGCGGTCCGATCGAAAACGCCAGTGTGGGCCAACCGCATTCATTAATAAAGCTTTGGTCTATTATGATTTTCATAAGCAAAACTTTGGTGATGTCATGCGCGGCTTGAATCTGGACCACTTGCGCACGTTTGCGCAGGTCATCGAACTGGGCAGTTTTTCCGCCGCCGCTGAGCGCGGGGGCGTGACGCAGCCCGCAGTCAGCCTGCAGATCCGCCAACTGGAGCGGCGTTTCGGATTGAAGTTGGTGGAACGGGTGGGGCGGCGCGCGGGGCCGACGGCGGCGGGGCGCGAATTGCTGGCCCATATCCGCGTGATCGACGGCGCCATTGCGCAGGCCGAGCAGGCGATGGCGTCGCATGCGTCGCAGGTGTCGGGGCGGATCCGGCTTGGCACGGGCGCGACGGCGTGCACCTATCTGCTGCCGCCGGTGCTGGCGGAGCTGCGCCAGCGGTTTCCGGCGCTGGACATCGTGGCCAGCACGGGCAATACGGCGGACATGCTGCGCGGGCTGGAGGCCAATACGTTGGATATCGTGCTGATCACGCTGCCGGCGCCGGGCCGCATGTTCCAGGCGACGCCGGTGATGGAGGACGAGTTCGTGGCGATCTTTCCTTCGCGCGATCCGGCTGCGATTCCGGAGGTCGTGACGCCGCAGTCGCTGGCGCGGCTGCCGCTGGTGCTGTTCGAGCCGGGCGCGCGCACGCGGCGGCTGGTGGACGACTGGTTCGAGGCGGCGGGCGTGGCGGCCAAGCCGATCATGGAGTTGGGCAGCACGGAGGCGATGAAGGAGATCGTGGGGGCGGGGCTCGGCTGCGCGGTGTTGCCCCGGCTGGCGGTGTCCGGCGCGGGACGGCGTGACGCGCTTGAAGTGCGATCGCTGACGCCAAGGCTGTCGCGCGATCTGGCGATCGTCCTGCGGCGCGACAAGCCGCTCAGCCGCGGGCTGCGGCATTTGCAGGACGCGCTGCTGGCGTTGGGGGGGCGGGCGTCATGACGGCTTCACGCAGGTCCGGCTCGACGCGTATGTCCCCTTCGATCGCGACGGCTTCTATTGTTTCTACGGCCCGTACGACGCGCACGACTCCTACGACTCCTTCAGTCGCTACAGTCGCTACTGCCCCTACGCTACATAAGACCCGGATGGCCCGTAAGAGCCTTACGACCCGACCCCTCGCCGAACCCGATCTCTATCCCTACGAATCCTCGCGCCGTCCGCTGGCGGGACTGGCCATCGACTATCCCGACGGTCATCGCGTCAAGCGCCACCGCCATCGGCGCGGCCAGCTTGTGTACGCGATGTCGGGCGTGATGGTGGTGGATACGGACGCGGGCATCTGGGTCGTGCCGCCGACGCGCGGCGTGTGGGTGCCGGCCTGGGTGTCGCACGGCATCCGCATGAGTGGCGAGCCGCGCATGCGCACCGTTTTTGTCGAGCCGGGGGCGGCGGCGCACCTGCCGGCGCAATGCTGCGTGCTGTCCGTGTCGCCGCTGCTGCGCGAATTGATGGCGGCCGCCGCCAAGGTGCCGCTGGACTGGGAGCCGGACACGCGCGACGGGCGGCTGATGATGTTGTTGCTGGATGAGTTGCGCCAGGAACCCGTGCTGCCGCTGCATCTGCCGCAGCCGTCGGAGCCTCGGCTAGCGCGCATCTGCCGCGCCATCGTGAGACATCCGGAACGGCAGGACGGGGCAGCGGACTGGGCGCGGGAATTGGGCGTGGATCCCAAGACGGTGCACCGGCTCTTCGTGCGCCACACGGGTATGACGTTCGGCCGCTGGCGCCAGCAGGCAAGGCTTTTGGCGGCGATGGAGCGGTTGGCGCGGGGCGATCGGGTGCTGGATGTGGCGTTGGATCTTGGGTACGAGAGCCCGAGCGCTTTTGCGGCGATGTTCCGCAAGGCGTTGGGCGAGTCGCCGAGCGCGTTCGCGGCGCGCGGCGTGGCCTCCGCCTGACGGCCGTATGGCGGGCCGCCTGACGACGGGCTGACCGCCGCGCGTCCGTTTCCGGGGCGCTCGCGGGCGGCCGGGCGCGGAAGCAGCGTATTATTTAGCGTTTTGCCGCCCACGCTAACAGCTACAGCCTGAGACAGATCATGCCGCACTACCGCTCCCGCACCTCGACCCACGGCCGCAACATGGCCGGCGCCCGCGCCTTGTGGCGCGCCACCGGCATGAAGGATGGCGACTTCGGCAAGCCGATCATCGCCGTGGTGAACTCGTTCACGCAGTTCGTTCCGGGCCACGTGCACCTGCGCGACCTGGGCGCGCTGGTGGCCAAGGAAATCGAAGCCGCCGGCGGCGTCGCCAAGGAATTCAACACGATCGCCGTGGACGACGGCATCGCCATGGGCCACGGCGGCATGCTGTATTCGCTGCCGTCGCGCGAACTGATCGCGGACTCGGTGGAATACATGGTCAACGCGCACTGCGCCGACGCCATGGTCTGCATCTCGAACTGCGACAAGATCACCCCGGGGATGCTGATGGCCGCCATGCGCCTGAACATCCCGGTCGTGTTCGTGTCGGGCGGTCCGATGGAAGCGGGCAAGGTCAAGTCGCCGACTGACGGCAAGGTCATCGCCAAGATCGACCTGGTCGACGCCATGATCAAGGCTGCCGACCCCAACGTGTCGGACGCCGAAGTCGCCGAAGTCGAACGCAGCGCCTGCCCCACGTGCGGCTCCTGTTCCGGCATGTTCACGGCCAACTCGATGAACTGCCTGACCGAAGCCATCGGTCTGGCGCTGCCCGGCAACGGCACCATCGTCGCCACGCACGCCTGGCGCAAGGGCCTGTTCGAACAAGCGGGCCGCCTGGTCGTGGACCTGTGCCGCCGCTACTACGTCGAAGAAGACGAATCCGTCCTGCCGCGCAACATCGCCACCAAGAGCGCATTCCAAAACGCGATGGCGCTGGATGTGGCGATGGGCGGTTCGACCAACACCGTGCTGCACTTGCTGGCCGCGGCACAGGAAGCCGGCGTGGACTTCACGATGGCCGACATCGACCGCATCTCGCGCAAGGTGCCGTGCCTGTGCAAGGCAGCGCCCGCCACCGACAAGTACCACATCGAAGACGTGCACCGCGCGGGCGGCATCCTGGGCATCCTGGGTGAACTGGCGCGTGCAGACCTGCTGGATCTGTCCTGCGGCAACGTGCACAGCGGCACGCTGGGCAACGCCATCCAGCAATGGGACGTGGCCGGCAACGCAAGCGAAGAAGCCAAAAAGTTCTACCGCGCAGCCCCCGGCGGCATCCCGACCACGGTCGCCTTCAGCCAGGATGCCACGTTCCTGACGCTGGACACGGACCGCAAGACGGGCTGCATCCGCAGCAAGGAAAACGCCTATTCCAAGGACGGCGGCCTGGCCGTGCTGTACGGCAACCTCGCCGAGAAGGGTTGCATCGTCAAGACGGCCGGGGTGGACGAATCGCAGTGGGTCTTCACGGGCCGCGCGCGCGTCTTCGAAAGCCAGGACGACGCCGTCGAAGGCATCCTGGGCGACAAGGTCGTCGCGGGCGACGTGGTGGTGATCCGCTACGAAGGCCCCAAGGGCGGCCCCGGCATGCAGGAGATGCTGTACCCCACGTCCTACTTGAAGTCCAAGGGCCTGGGCAAGACCTGCGCGCTTTTCACCGACGGCCGCTTCTCGGGTGGCTCGTCGGGTCTGGTGATCGGCCACGCTTCGCCGGAAGCGGCGGAAGGCGGCACCATCGGTCTGGTCGAAGAAGGCGACACGATCGAGATCGACATCCCGAACCGTAAGATGCACCTGGCCGTTTCCGACGAGGAACTGGCCCGCCGCCGCGCCGCCATGGACGCGCGCGTCGACGGCTGGGAGCCGGTGGGCCGCGAACGCGTGGTGTCGCAGGCGCTGCAGGCGTATGCGGCGCTGGCCACATCGGCCGACCGCGGCGCGGTGCGCGATCTGTCGCAGCTCAAGCTGAAGGGCAAGCGCTGATCGGTTGATGGCGGTTGTTTGAAAGGCGGCGCACTTGGTGCGCCGTTTTTTTTCAGTTGACGATGTTCGATGCGCATCTTGCCGTTGCCCGCATCGGGAGGGGAGATCGATTACCGCTTGCGATTTGTAATCTAGAAATACAGCTTATGAATTGTATTCGAAAAATACAGCATACGTTGCGTATTTTGTTTTTACAACCTAGAATCTGTAAACCTCACCTTCAAGGGTTGGCATGTCCGACTTCACCGTCCGCACGGCGGACCAGCTTCCCGCTTTGCTCCGGGCCTTCCGCAAACAGGCGGGCATGACCCAGGCTGAGGCTGCCCTGCGTCTTGGCGTCACGCAGCAAACGCTTTCGGCGTTTGAGCGCAACGCCGGCAAGCTTGGCGCTGACAGGTTGCTGGAGATCCTCGGCATCCTGGGCGTGGAAGTCGTGTTGCGGCAACGTGCAAAGTCTTCCACGTCCAAAACATCGGCCACACCGGATTGGTAGCCATGGGCCGCCGCTCGCACCACCGCGCTCTGGATCTCTGGATGAACGGGGACTTCGTGGGCGTCTGGAACGTCCAGCCCCAGATCGGCGAGACGCTCCAGTACGACGAGGCATGGACTGCCTCGGGCCGGGGGCGGCCGCTGTCGCTTTCGCTCCCCTTCACGCCGGGCAACCCGCCGCATCGCGGACAGATCGTGCGCAGCTATTTCGAGAATCTGCTGCCCGACAGCCAGAACATTCGCGAACGCGTCGCGCGGCGGTTCCAGGCGGGTTCCACTGATGCGTTCTCGTTGTTGGCCGAAGTTGGTCGGGATTGTGTGGGCGCTGTTCAGGTCATGCCCCGCGGCGTGGCGCCTGACCCCGTGACGCAGGTCGACGCCGTTGCGCTCAGCGATGCGCAAGTGGCCCAGGTGCTGCGCAGCACCCTGACTCCCGGGCCTTTGGGCGGGCGCAATGCGGACGCCGATGACGGGTTCCGCATCTCGATCGCCGGGGCCCAGGAAAAGACGGCCATGCTGTGGCTCGATGGCCGTTGGTGCAGGCCTCACGGCGCCACCCCGACCACCCATATCTTCAAAATGCCGCTCGGCCTCGTCGGCAACCTGAAGTTCGACATGAGCCATTCGGTGGAGAACGAGTGGCTGTGTTCCGAGATTCTCCATGCCTACGGGCTGCCGGTGGCGCGCACCCAGCCGTTGATGTTCGAAGACATGAAGGTGCTGGCGGTCGAGCGGTTCGACCGCCTGTGGTGGCGCAACGATGACGGCAAGCGCTGGCTGATCCGCCTGCCGCAGGAAGACATGTGCCAGGCGACGGGCACGCCGCCGCATCTGAAGTATGAATCCGACGGTGGACCGGGCATGCGCAGCATCATGAAGCTGCTGGCCACCTCGCGCGACCCCGATCGCGACCGGCGGACGTTTTTCCAGTCGCAGGTCCTGTTCTGGATGCTGCGCGCCACGGATGGCCACGCGAAGAACTTCAGCATTTTTCTGCGACCCGGCGGCGCGTACGAGCTCACGCCGTTGTATGACGTACTGTCTGCCTATCCCGTCATCGGTACGGGCGCAAACCAGTTGTCGCCGTTCAAGGCGCGCATGGCCATGGCGGTGCGCACCAAGAACACCCATTGGCTCATGCGCGACATTATGCGGCGGCATTGGCTCGCCGTCGGTGCGGAACATGGTGTCGTGGCGCCGGACGGCCGGGGCGTGGAGGCGGTGGTCGACGATCTGGTTTCGCGTACGCCACAAGTGGTGCGCGCGGTGCAAGACATTCTGCCGCCCGCGTTTCCCGAGCACGTGGCCGATACCATCCTCCAGGGCCTGCAGGCCGCGACCGACAGACTGGCAGCTTAGCCAGAAGGAGTGCGAACCAATGTCCCTGAATTCCGACGCCTTGCGCCTGTTCCTTGGCGTGGTCGACGCCGGCTCCCTCAGCACCGCCGCCGAAATGCTCGGCCAGACCGCATCCGGCGTCAGCCGTGGCCTGCATCGGCTTGAAGAAGATCTGGGCGTCACGCTGCTGAACCGCACCACGCGCCGCATGGAGCTGACCGAAGAGGGCCGGCATTTTCTGCCGAAGGCGCGGCAGATCGTGGCGGCGCTGGAAGAGGCCGAGGAGTGCATGCGCATGGTGCACCAACGGCCGGCCGGCCGTTTGCGCGTGGACGCGTCGGTGCCGGTGATGCTGCACTGTGTGGTGCCGCACGTGGCCGAGTTCCGGCGCGCGTATCCGGAGATTTCGCTGGAACTGACCAGCAATGATCGAATCGTGGATCTGATGGAGCATCGCACCGACGTCGCGCTGCGCATGGGCCCGCTGACCGATTCCACACTGCATGCGCGCGCGCTGCGGCCGTCGCCGCGCTGGATGATGGCCAGTCCGGATTACATCGCTCGGCGTGGCGCGCCGCGCACGGTGGAGGATCTGGCGGACCATGAAGTGTTGGGCTTCACGCAGCCGGAGAGCCTGAACCTCTGGCCGCTGCGCCATGCCGGCGGTTCAAGTTTTCAGGCGACGCCGACGCTTGCGACGTCCAGCGGCGAGACGCAGCGGCAGCTGGCGCTGCGCGGCGTCGGCATTGCCTGCCTGTCGGACTTTGTCGTGCGCGAGGATATAGCGGCCGGGCGCCTGGTGAAGGTGCTGGAAAGCGAATACACCGATCACCTGCAGCCGATGCACGCGGTGTATCACCGCAACACGCAGCTGTCGCGGCGCATTGCGTGCTTCCTGGATTTTTATGCGGACAGGATTTGATTCTTCCTGGGCAGGCGCGTCAATCGCCTCGCGTGCACCATGCAATATTCAAGATATCGCGGCCCGCGGCGGAATAGCGTTCGGCGTGATGAACGTAGACAAAACTGAATGGACCGAAGTACGTCAACTGCCACCTCGGGCAATTCCAGGTTTGTAAGGACACCTGATGAGAACTGTATTCCGGTACGGGCATTCCTTCGGCATCTACCGGGATCTTGTGCGCTTCGTAGATGGTGTGGCGTCCCCAAAAAATCGAACCGGCATATGCTTGATGCTTTCGATGCGTCGCCCAGCGCTGAATCGGCATGTGTTCGACGCTTTCAAGCTCCCAATAGTCGCTTGACTGATAGTGCTCCGGCGGGGGGAATTGCTGCTTAAAGTACAGCGGCCAGCAGAAAAGCGGGATCAGAAAGCCGACAAATGCGCTAAACCAACTTAGCCAGCGCCGCCGAGTCATGCTGTAGAAATTGGCGAAGCAGGCGGCGGGCACGAACAGCACCATGCCCAGCCACAGTCCAACGTTCGCTTTATCTAAGAAGTCTGCATAGGGATCAGCAGCCAATGAAAACGAGCTGCCGGTGCTGATCGCCGCGCCCGACAAAGCAATCACCCGGGCAATCATTACACCCGAGCGAGACTCAGGCCTTGCCTTGTCTTGATTCATGAGTGGGTTGAGGGATCCCGTGGGTGCGCTGTTCATGTGCGCGGGATCCGCTGTAGAAGGAAACGGTCGAGATTTTTCCTTGGATGGGCACTTAATGACATCGGACGAATTCGATTTTGATATCGCCCGTCGCCGAAGTTTCAGCAACTCCCGACATTGCCAGGTCGTGTCGTCAATTTGATCGACACCGAGCCAGCGCCCGAGCTCCGGATGGATTCGTCTCCTTTACGCGTGCAGTGCCCGTCCAAACGCCGCCAGCACAGATTCATGCAGCGTTTCCGACAGCGTCGGGTGCGCGAACACGGTGTGCATCAGGTCCTCTTCGGTCGCTTCCAACGACGCTGCCACGCCATAGCCCGTGATCAGCTCGGACGCCTCCGGATGGATGATGTGCGCGCCGAGCAGTTCGCCTGACTTGGCGTCGAACACCGTCTTGACGAGCCCCTGGTCCTCGCCCATCGCAATCGCCTTGCCGTTGCCGGCGAAGGTGAATTTCCCGACACGGATCTCGCCGCCGGTCTTCGTGGCGTGTTCACGCGCGCGGGCTTCGGTCATGCCGATGCTGGCAACCTGCGGATAGGAATACGTGCAGGCGGGAATGCGCAGCGGATCGATGGCGTGCACCGGCAACCCGGCGATGGCCTCCACACACAGCACCGCTTCGTGGCTGGCCTTGTGAGCAAGCCACGGGGCGCCGGCCACGTCGCCGATTGCGTAAACGCCCGGTTCGCCGGTGCGGCACAGGCCATCGGTGACGATGTGCGTCTTCTCCACTTTGACGCGGGTCTTTTCCAGTCCCAGATCCTCGACGTTGCCGACGATGCCGGCGGCCACGATGACGCGGTCGAATGTCTGCTCGAGCTTCCTGCCTTCGTGTTCCAGCGTGACCTTGACGCCGTCGGCCGAGGCCGACGATGCCGTCACTGCGCAACGGGTCAGCACGCGGATACCTTGCTTCTCAAAGGCCTTGCGCGCCAACTGTGAGATCTCGGCGTCTTCCTGCGGCAGGATCTCCGGCGTCATGTCGATCAGCGTGACCTCGGTGCCCACCGCGCGATAGAAGCTGGCGAACTCGGCGCCGATGGCGCCCGCGCCCACGACCAGCAGCGACTTCGGGACCTCGGTCGGCACCAGCGCCTGGCGGTAGACCCAGATGCGTTCGCCGACGGGCAGCGCCGGCAGTTCGCGAGCACGTGCGCCGGTGGCCAGGATGATGTGCTTGGCCGACAGCGTGGCGCCGTTGTCCAGCGCCAGTTTGCCCGTGCCCGCAAGCCGGGCGGTGGCGGCGAACACCGTCACGCCGTTCTTCTTCATCAAGTGCGCCACACCTTGGCCCAGCCGGCCGGCAACTTTACGCGATCGGGCGACCATGGCGGCCAGATCGGGGCGCGCTTCACCCGCGCCCGTCACGCCGTAATGCGCGGCCTCGCGGCAGGCGCGCAGCACGGTGGCGCTGTGCAGCAGGGCTTTCGTGGGAATGCAGCCCCAGTTCAGGCAGATGCCGCCCAGTTCGGCGCGCTCGACCAGCGCGACCGACATGCCCAACTGCGCGGCGCGGATCGCGGCCACGTAGCCGCCCGGCCCGCCGCCCACCACCACCAGATCAAAACTCGTCTTTGTCATGGCGGGGCTCACAGCAGGATACGCACGGGGGTTTCGATCAGCGCGCGGAACGCGGCCAGCCAGCGCGCGCCGACCGCGCCGTCCACGACGCGGTGGTCGGCCGACAGCGTCACCGTCATCACGGTGGCGGCAATGAGTTGCCCATCGGCGTCGACCACCGGCCGGCGTTCGGCCGCACCGACGGCCAGGATGGCGGCCTGCGGCGGATTGATGATGGCGGCGAACTGGCTGATGCCGTACATGCCCAGGTTGCTGACCGTCAGCGAGCCGCCGGTAAACTCCTCGGGCTTTAAGCGGTTGACCTTGGCGCGCTTGGCCAGTTCGACGATCTCTGCCGCGACGGCGGACAGGGACTTCACGTCGGCGTCGCGCACGATGGGCGTGACCAGGCCGCCTTCCGTGGCGACCGCCACCGAGATATCGGCGCCGGCGTGGTATTCGATATCGTCGTCGTGCCAGGACGCGTTGACCTCCGGAACCTCGCGCAGCGCCAGCGCGGCGGCGCGCACGATGAAGTCGTTGACCGACAGCTTGACCGCGCCGCCGTGGTTGGCCTG
>NZ_DIEJ01000180.1:0-9483 GCF_002418565.1 Achromobacter sp. UBA5777
ACCGGCGTGGGCTGCGAATCGAGCACCAGGGGAAGGACGATGACGGCTGCCAGCACCAGCGCTACTGCGCCCGCAAGCCTGCGACGCGCGCGGCCACGCAACTCGGCGGCCTGGACCTCGCTTGGCACGGCAGCCCGTTTTGAGGTCTGCGCCTGCTCGGCGGGATCTTTGCGTTTGAAAAAACCCATGGAAGAGAATTCCTTGCGGCGCCTTGCGGCATTGAGGCGGCGGGGCCGCCATGACGCGAATGGCCCGATTTGCCTATGCCTTGCGACCCAGAGCCTGCAAAACGGAGNNTTCTATCATTCTCCCCTGCCCGTTCGCGCGCTGCGGCAAAGGCCTGGGCGGGATCGGCGTAGGCCTGGATGCCGGGGGCTTCGCTGCCAGCGGGCAGGGGCGGGAGCGCCGCGGCGACCTGATCCGCGAGCGCCTGACCGGCGGTGCCGCGCGGTCCCGGAAGACCGGCGCAATACCAGTAGTCGATCCGGGAGCCCATCTTGGCCACCACCCCGGCGAGGTCCTTGTCGTTCAGCATGCCGAACACCGCGTGGGTGTAGGGATGAAAGCCCATGTTGTCGAGATTTTGCGCCAGCACGGCGGCGGCGTGCGGATTGTGCGCGACGTCGAGGATTACCGTGGGCTGGCCCGGCAGGATCTGGAAGCGGCCCGGCAGCGAGGCTTGCAACAGCCCCAATCGCACGGCCTGCTGCTGCACGGGCAGGCGATCGCGCACGGATTCCAGCGCGGCCAGCGCCGCCGAGGCGTTGAGCAGTTGATTGGCGCCGCGCAGAGCCGGGTAGGCCATCGCACTGCGGCGCTGTTCGCGACCGCCGTAGGCCCACTGCTGACGGTCGCCGGAATAGTTGTAATCGCGTCCGAACAGCCACAGGTCTGCACCGATGGCTTCGACGTGATCCAGCAGCGACTGCGGGGGGACGGGATCGCTGCAGATGGCCGGCCGGCCGCTGCGATAGATATGGGCTTTTTCGAAGCCGATTTTTTCACGCGTGTCGCCCAGCCAGTCGGTGTGGTCCAGGTCGACGCTGGTGACGATGGAGACGTCGGCATCGACGATGTTGACGGCATCCAGGCGTCCGCCCAGGCCGACTTCGAGCACGACCGCGTCCAGCCGCGACTGCGAGAAGAGGCGCAGAATGGCCAGCGTGGTGAATTCAAAATACGTCAGCGACACATCGCCGCGCGCGGCTTCGACGGCCTGGAACTGCGTGATGAGGTCTTGGTCGGAGGCGATCTGGCCGTTGACGCGGGCACGCTCGTTGAAGTCGATGAGGTGCGGCGAGGTGTACAGGCCCACCTTGTAGCCAGCCGCAAGCAGGATGGCCTCGAGCATGGCACAGGTGGAACCTTTGCCGTTGGTGCCGCCGACCACGAATTTGATGCCGGGCAGCGTCAGTTGCATGCGGTCCGCGACCTGGCGCACCCGGTCCAGCCCCATGTCGATCGCGGTGGCGTGGATGGACTCCAGGTACTGCAGCCAATCGGACAGGTTGGCGGCGGCGTCAGGCGTGCGGACAGAAGACATGAGGCGGGTTCGCGAAAGGAAATCAGCCTGCGATTTTAGCAGCGTGCGCCCGGTGTTTTCCCTAATCCCCTAGGGCGCGGCACGGTATCCGCGGGCAAAAAGTGCTTGCCCATGTTTTTTTCATACGTAAAAATAAATTCATGTATGGAAAATAAAAGGAAGAGACATGACGCAGCGTTCGACTCCCCAATGGCTGGTGCGTGAAGCCGACGTACCCGGCTACAGCCCCGCCAATCACACCGGCACCCTCAACCGACGGCTGATCAGCCCGGAGACCGTCGGCGCCCGCGGCGTGGAAGTGTTGCTGGGCGTCATCGAAAAGGGCAAGGGCGCCCTACCGCACGCGCATCCCGGCATCGAACAGGTCTGTTACCTGATTTCGGGCACCGCCCGCGCGCAGGTGCAGGACGAATGGGCCGACATGGGCCCCGGCGACTGCTGTTACTTCCCCCCGGACATCCCCCACGTCTTCACGGTGACGAGCGACGAACCGGCCCGGTTGCTTGTGATCTACACGCCCCCGTACGAAGAATCCCCCGATCGCGTGATCCGCGACTTTCCGGCGCCACCCTCAGCCGCTTGACGCGGCGTTTGCGCAGGCAGCGGCCGCGAGAGCCGCGCCTCATTACATAAATACAGGAGACACACCCATGCAATCCCTACGCCTGCTGGGCGCCGCGCTGGTCAGCGGCGCCGCCTTGATGGCGGCTGGCCCCGCCCATGCCGCCGATTACCCCAACAAACCTATCACCCTGGTGGTGCCCTTCCCCGCCGGATCGGGCACGGACGCCGTGGGACGGATCTTCGGCGCCGAGTTGTCGACCCTGCTGGGGCAGCAGGTCGTGGTCGAGAACAAGCCGGGCGCCAACGCGACGATCGCGGCCAACTATGTGGCCCGCGCCAAACCGGACGGCTACACGCTGTTCGTCACCACCAACACCTCCCATTCAGCCGCCCCCTGGCTGATGAAGAACGTGCCATATGATCCCGTCAAGGATTTCACCCCGATCGCGCGCGGCGGCAACCTGCCCTTCATCCTGGTCGTGAATCCCAAGCGCCCCTGGAAGACGGTGGGCGATCTGGTGGCCGACGCCAAGAAGAACCCGGGCCGCATCACCTACGCCAGTGGGAACAGCACCGGCATCGTCGCGGGCGCCACGCTGGCCAACCGCGCCAAGATCGACATCCTGCACGTGCCCTATAAAGGCACGCCGCAGAGCCTGACCGACGTGGTCGGCGGGCAGGTCGACTTCATGTTCACGGACCTGACCTCTGGCCTGCCCTTCGTGCAATCCGGCCAGCTGCGCGCCCTGGCCGTCTCCACCGCCGAGCGCAGCGCCATCGTGCCCGACCTGCCGTCGATGGCCGAAGCGGGTGTGCCGGACTTCGATTTGAACTCCTGGAACGGCTACTTCGGTCCGGCCGGCATGCCGCCCGAGATCGTGGCCAAGCTGAATGCGGCCATCAACCAGATCGTGGCAAAGCCCGATGTGAAAAAGCGCCTGGCGGGACTGGGGTTTGACGCCTTTTCGAGCACCCCCGAAGCCTTCGCGCAATTTGTTGGCGAGCAGCGCGACCTGTGGGGCAAGCTGATCCGTGACGCGGGGATCGAGCAGCAATGATCGACCAGCCCCTGCCTGAAACGCCGGTTGCCGGGCCGCTGGCCGGCGTGCGCATCCTGGATCTGAGCTCGGTGGTGATGGGGCCGTACGCAACCCAGGTCCTCGCCGACCTGGGCGCGGACGTCATCAAGGTGGAGTCGCCAGCGGGGGACAACATGCGGGCCGTCGGCCCCATGCGCAACCCCGGCATGGGGCATCTCTACCTGCACCTGAATCGCAACAAGCGCTCGATCGTGCTGGACTTGAAGACCCCCGAAGGCCTTGAAGCCTGCCTGAAACTGGCCGAAAGCTGCGACGCCCTGCTCTACAACATCCGCCCGCAAGCGATGGCGCGGCTGGGCCTGTCGTATGAAGCCGTCACGGCGCGCAATCCGCGCATCGTCTACGTGGGCGCCTATGGGTTCGGCGAGGCGGGCCCCTATGCCGGCCGCCCCGCCTACGACGACCTGATCCAGGGTCAGACAGGCATTGCCGCACTGTCTGCGCAGCAAAGCGGCGACGTGCCGCGCTACGCGCCGCTGACGCTGGCGGACCGGGCCGTCGGCCTGCACGTCGGCATTGCGCTGGTGTCCGCGGTGCTGAGCGCCCGGACGCTTGGGCGCGGCCAGCCGGTGGAGATCCCCATGTTCGAAGGCATGGCGCACATGGTGCTGGGCGACCACCTGGGCGGCTCGACCTTCGAGCCGCCGATGGGACCCACCGGTTACGCGCGCCTCTTGGCGCCGCATCGCCGGCCGTACGCCACCGCGGACGGCTACATCTGCCTGCTGATCTACAACGACAAGCACTGGCGCAATTTCTTTGAACTGATCGGGCGGCCGGAGCTGTCGCAGGACCCGCGTTTCAGCACCCATGGCGCCCGCGCCGCGCACATCAGCGAGGTCTATGCCTTCGTGGCCGAGGTGATCGCCACCCGCCCCAGCGACGACTGGCTGCAAGCGCTGGCGCGCGCCGACATTCCGGCCTCGCAGCTCTACACCATCGACGGCCTGATCCAGGACGAGCACCTGACCGCGACCGGTTTCATCCAGGAAATGGACCACCCCTCGGAAGGCCGCATCCGCACCACCGGGACGCTGGGCCGCTACGCCGGCACGCCGACGTCGATACGCCGCCCCGCCCCGCGGCTGGGCGAACACAGCCGCGAGGTGCTGGCCGAAGCGGGCTATGGACAGGAACAGATCGACGCCATGCTTGCCCGTGGCATTACCCAGGACGGAAACAACGATGGACTTTGAATTCACCCCGGACCAACTGGCGTTGCGCGACGCCGTTTCCCGCATCTGCGAACGCTATCCCGACGAATACTGGCTGGAACGCGACCGCGAGGGCGGATTCCCGGAACCGCTGCACGCCGACTTGGCGCGCGACGGCTGGCTGGGCATCGCCATGCCGCAGGAACACGGCGGCGCGGGCCTGGGCATGACCGAAGCTGCGCTGATGATGCAGACCATCGCCGCGTCGGGCGCCGGCTTCACGGGCGCATCCGCCGTGCACATGAACATCTTCGGGCTGAATCCGGTGGTGGTGTTTGGCACCGACGAGCAGCGCGGCCGCTGGCTTGAACCGCTGATCGCCGGCCGGGAAAAGGCCTGCTTTGCGGTCACCGAGCCCGACGCCGGGCTGGACACGACCAAGCTGAGCACCCGCGCCGTGCGCCAAGGCGACGAATACGTCGTGCATGGCCGCAAGATCTGGATCTCGACCGCGCAGGTGGCCAGCAAGATGCTGCTGCTGGCGCGCACCACCCCGCTGTCCGAAGTGGAAAAGCCCACGCAGGGCCTGTCGCTCTTCTACACCGACCTGGACCGCGAAAAGATCGAGGTGCGGGAGATCGAGAAGATGGGCCGCAAGGCCGTGGATTCGAACATGCTGTTCATCGACGGCCTGCGCATTCCGGTGGCCGACCGCATCGGCGAGGAAGGCCGCGGCTTTGAATACATCCTGCACGGCCTGAACCCCGAGCGCATCCTGATCGCCGCCGAAGCGGTGGGGATCGGGCGCGCCGCGCTGGACCGGGCCGTCAAGTACGCTGGCGAACGCACCGTGTTCGGCCGCCCCATCGGCAAGAACCAGGGCATCCAGCATCCGCTCGCCCAGGCCTGGATGCAGCTCGAGGCCGCAGACCTGATGGTGTTCAAGGCAGCCAGCCTGTACGACGCGGGCAAGCCGTGCGGCCCCGCCGCCAATTCGGCAAAGTACCTGGCGGCCGAGGCAGGCTACAACGCCTGCCAGACGGCGGTGATGACGCTGGGCGGCATGGGATATGCCAAGGAGTACCACGTGGAGCGGCTGCTGCGCGAAAGCTTCATACCGCGCATCGCGCCGGTCAGCCCGCAGCTCATCATGTGCTTCATCGCGGAAAAGGTGCTTGGGCTGCCCAAGTCGTACTGAGCGGGCGGCGGCAGGCGCGGTTCAGGCCTGCTGCTCCAGTCCCGTGCAGGCCGCCCGCAGAATGCGGGCGTAGGTTTCCTGTTCTGGTTCGATCCGGTAGATCGGGCCGCCCACCGAAATGGCGTAGTGTTCGCCGGATAGCGTGACCGGCCAGGCAATCGCACCCACGTCGGCAATGGACTCGCCGCTGTTCATGAACCACCCCCGCTGCCTCGCCGCGTCCAGGTCCGCCAGCAGCGCCTCGCGGGTGACGAGGGTGCGGTCGTTGTAGCGGGTCATGGGGATGTCCGCCAGCAAGGCGTCACGCGCCGGTTCGTCCAGCAGCGACAGCAGCGCCTTTCCCAGCGAATTGGCATGAACATCCTTGAACTCGCCTGCAACGGGCGCGTATCGGATGGTATGTGGAGAATCCAGCACATCCAGATAGACGACACGGCCGTCCGGCGACAGCTTGGCGAAGACGACGGTCTCCCGGGTAGCGTCCCTGAGTTCGACAAGACTGGGATAGACGCGATCCAGAACGGGATCGGCCCGGGCGATGCGCTGGGCCATGGCCAGCAGCCGGCCTGTCGGGTAATAGCCCTGGCGGCGGCCCGTTTCATAGAGATAGCCCAGACTGGTCAGCGTGCGGATCAGCGCCAGGCAGCTGGACACCGGCACATCGAGCAACCGGGCCAATTCCGACAAAGGCAGCGCGCGTTTCTCGCGGGCGAAGGTTTCGATGATTTCGATAACTCGCAACGCCGTCTTGACACTCATTGCCCGATCCAGACTCTTAGCACGTGAACCATCCATTTTCGCGGGGCTAAAGTTCCCTGCGAGGGTGCCGTTATGGTAACTGAGAATTTCCTGAAAACAGCGCGTTCTCCGAGACGCCCCCCTCGCCGTTGGAGTGATCATGGCCGTAACCCCGTTAGCCCCCGCAGCGTTCGCGTCGTTACCGGTTTCGACCGCTATCGCCACGCCCGACCCTGCGGCCACCGCCACGCCGGCGCCCGCGACCACTGACAGCAGCTCCTCCGGCGGCGCCACGTCCGACCAGGCGAATGCGCAAAAAATGCCCTTGGATAGGGCGTTGGATGAGATCAACGAACAGATGAAGGCCTGGTCCACCCAGCTTCAGTTCGAAATCGACCCGAACGTACACCAGGTGGTGGTGTCGGTGATCGACGCGGAATCGGGAGACGTCCTGCGCACCATCCCCAGTGAAGCGGTGCTGAAGATCGCCAAGATGATCGTGAACATGCAAGGGAACGGTATCAAGACTTCGGCCTGATCCGGCACTTAAAACACCGTTCGCCAAGATTGACGCGCGGCCCGGTGAGAGAAGCGCCGAATTAGGCCCGCCTTATGCCTTTACCCGGCCAATAGCCGGGACCACATTTTTGTCAGAATTGCATCGCTAGGAAGGAATTTCACATGGCCACCATTACCAACCTCGGTTCGAATTCAGGCTTGCCCCTCGAGGACATCCTCTCGAAGCTGGAAGCCGCCGAGGAAAAGAGGCTGCAGCAGTACACCGTACGGCAGACCAGCTTCGAAACCCGCGTTACGGCGTTCGGCCAGCTCAAGAGCGCCGTGGAAGCCGTGCAGAAGGCTGCCGCCGCGTTGGGCAAGCCCGAGACGCTGGGCGCCGTGAAAGGCAGCGTGACCGGCGGCGACGCCCTCACCGCGACCGTGGCTGCCGAAGGCGCCGTGGCCGGCGAGTACACGATCAACGTGAAGAACGTTGCCACTTCCCAGACCCTGCAATCGGGTGCGGTTGCGGACCGCAAGGCGTCCAACGGCGCCACGGGTTCGTTTGAAATCGAATTGGCCGACGGCACCAAGAAGACCGTCGACCTCAAGGGCGACACCTCGCTGAACGGCATCGTCAAGGCAGTCAATGCCGACGACACGCTGGGCGTGCGCGCCACCGTCATCACCGACGGCGACGGCAAGAGCTACCTGATGATGACCGCCAAGAACACGGGCGTTCAGGCCTCGGTCAAGTCCATCACGGTGACGGGCGACCAGTCGCTCAAAGACGTCCTGTCCTATAGCAGCACCGATGCCGCCAACAGCAAGATGACGGCCACGGCGGCCGTCGACGCTGAAATCGACATCAACGGCATCACGATCAAGAGCGGCACGAACAACATTTCGACCGCCATCGACGGCGTCACGCTCAACCTGTCCTCGAAGACGGAAGACGGCAAGCCGATCAAGCTGAAGCTGGAAAGCGACCCCTCGGTGGCCAGCAAGGCCATCCAGAGCTTCGTCACCGCCTACAACACGCTGCAGACGACGATCAAGAACCTGACGGCCTTCGACGCCACCGCCGCCACCAATCAGCCGCTGACCGGCGACGGCACGACGCGCGCCATCCAGTCGTCCCTGGCGGGTGCGCTGCAGGTGCTGTCGGGCGAAGGCACCCTGCGGTCGCTGGCCGATCTGGGCATCACGACCAACCCGCAGACGCGCCAGCTCACGCTGGACCAGACCAAGCTGGACAAGGCACTGTCCACGAACGGCGCCGACGTCTCGCGCTTGCTGACCGGCACGAACGGCCTGGCCGCCAATTTCGAAAAGGCCACGAAGGACATCCTGAGCGACACCGGCTCGATCAAGACCAAGACCGACGGCCTGGCCAAATCGATCGCCACCGTGAAAGACCAGTACACGCGCGCCAAGGCAGCCGGTGAAGCCCAGCTCGAACTGATGCGCGCCCAGTTTGTCCAATTGGACAAATTCGTTGCGCAGCAATCGGTCACGGCCAACTATCTGACGCAGCAATTCGCGGCCATGAACAAGTCGTCGAAGTGATAACCGAGAAGATGCATTAAATGACGTACGCCGCGCGCCGCCCCACAGGCTCATACTCTGCCCGCTCCTACGCCGATATCGGCCTGGAGACCCAAGTGATGAGCGCCACGCCGGAAAGGCTGATCACCCTGCTTTACCAGGGTGCGCGCGCGGCAATCGGACAAGCGCGCCTGCACATGCAGGAAGGTCGCGTCGCCGAGCGCGGGACAGCTATCACCAAGGCAATCAAGATCGTCGACGAAGGCCTGAAGATGGGCCTGAACATGGAAGCCGGCGGCGACATCGCCGCCAACCTGAGCCGGTTGTACGACTACATCGTCCGCACGCTGCTCATGGCAAACCTTAAAGCGGACGTCGAGCAGCTCGACATCGCAGACCGCCTGCTGGCGGACCTTTCCGACGCCTGGCAGACCTCCATCGATCGGCCTGCCCCGGACGCAACGCTTTGATGGCCCCTACAACGACTATTGCCAGCCATCGCTCGCCCGAGATTTCTATGACGTCGCTCACCCAGTACTCCGCCATCCTGGAACAGTATCAGGAGATCGCCCAATCAACGGGCGAGATGTTGACGGCCGCCCAGGCCGGCGACTGGGACACCGCGCTAGTGCACGGTCAGCTCTACTGCGAGCAGGTCGAACGCCTGCGCCATGCCGAACCGTCCAGTCCACTGGACGAGGCCGGCCGCAGCATGAAATACGACCTGCTTGTGCGCATTCTTGAAAACGATGCCATGACGCGTGATCTGGCGCTGCCGCAGTTGGCGCGGCTGGGCGAATTGCTGGGACGCATGAAGCGCCAGCAGACCCTGCTGTCGGCTTACGGCAACCAGGCGTCTGACCAATGAGCATCGGTCCCGCCGCGCTTGGCAACGTCCTGGTGCAGCGGTTGGACGCCGTGCTGGGCACGACGATGTCCGCCGCGAACGCCAACCAGATTTCCGGCGCGCGGCCGGACGCGGTCAGCCAGCCGGGCAGCCCGGAGAAGGCCGGGCCGTCGGACGGCTCCGCCCGCGATACCCGGCAAGGCATACAGACTGGCGGCGCCCGAGGCGACCGCCAGAATACTGTTGTCGACCCCAAAACCGCCGCCGCGCTGGCGCTGGCCGCGCGCGGCCTG
>NZ_DIEJ01000299.1:0-174 GCF_002418565.1 Achromobacter sp. UBA5777
ACGGCCTTGCGATCGTCGGCCGGCGCATCGCGGGTTTGAGCGTAGCGTGGGCGCGCAGCGCTGACTACGTGCTGGCCGGCATCGATGGCCAGACCTGGCTGCTGCCCATGCAGGCGGCGCGCGTCGAACCCAATGGGGTGCACGGCAGCCTGGACGGCGGCGTTTCCTGCGCGC
>NZ_DIEJ01000299.1:205-10357 GCF_002418565.1 Achromobacter sp. UBA5777
CTCGACAGTCCGGCGCCGCTGGATACGATGGCGGCCGCCGCCTACGCGGGGCTGATCGCCGGCGCTATGGATCGCGTGCTGGCGATGACGCTGGACTATGCGAACCAGCGCGCGCAGTTCGGCAAGCCCATCGGGCGCTTTCAGGCCGTGCAGCAGCAGATCAGCGAGATGGCCGAACACGTGTGGGCCGCCCGCATGGCCGCACAACTGGCTTTTCAGGGCAATGACGGCCTGCCGCGTCCGCTGCTCGCCGCGCTGGGCAAGGCCCGCGCCAGCCAGGCCGTGCCGCGTGTGGCCGACATCGCGCACGCGGTGCACGGCGCCATCGGCGTCACCGAGGAGTACGACCTGCAGCTATACACGCGCAGGCTGCGCGAATGGCGGCTCGCGGCAGGATCGGAATCGCATTGGCATGACCGCATCGGCGCTGACGCCCTCGCCAGCCGCAGCGATGCGCTGACCTACTTGCGCACGTCGTTGTACGGCAAGGAAGCGGCATGAGGGCGGAACCGAGGGGGGACGGGCTTGCGGCAATGCCGCAGGCAGGCTTAGGATGGTGCTTCGAACCTCTCCACCGTTTCGGGAGCACATCGTGAAGACAGTTGCTGAGCTTCTCAGGGAAAAGGCTAATCACGCCGTCGTGACGGTTTCGCCGGATTCGTCGGTCTTCGACGCGATCAAGACGATGGCCGACCGCAGCATCGGGGCGGTGGTGGTGGTGGAAGGCGACGTGGTGCTGGGCATGCTGACCGAACGCGACTACGCGCGCAAGATCGTGCTGCAGGACCGGTCGTCGCGAACGACCAAGGTGCGCGACATCATGACGGACTCGGTGTATTACGTCAGTCCCACCGACACGCGGGAACACTGTATGGCCATGATGACCGAACGGCATTTCCGCCATCTGCCGGTCATCGACAACGACAAGCTGATCGGATTGCTGTCCATCGGCGACCTGGTCAAGGACGTGATGAGCGAGCAGAAATTCATCATTCATGAGCTCGAGCGCTACATTACGGGGGAGCGTGGTTGACGGGAGAGTGAGGCCGGCGGTATCTCGCCGGCCGCACCCGATGGGCCTCGCTTAGCCAGCAGCGCGTAGCCGGCCGCGCTAGCCGGCCGCGCCTAGCCGGCCGCCAATATCCTCGTCGCCGGGACGATGAGTCCCAGGCCGGCGGCCAGCAGCAGCACGAACACCATACGCTTGACCTTCTTCATCGAATTCTCGGTGCTGTAGCGGCGCGCAAACCACGTCACGCCGATCACGACCGGCAGCGCCTGCACACTCAGCCAGAACGACGACGCCATGAACGCGCCCTGCCCGGTTACAAGCGCCAAGCGCACCGTGGCGTTGAGCGAAAAGAGAATCAGCAGGCTGTTGCGGATGGTGGCCAGCGGCAGCGGCTGGCGGTACAGGTGATAGACCATAGGTGGACCGGCGCTGGAAAACAGGCCGCCCAGCACGCCCGACACGCCGCCGAACAACACACTGGATGTGCGCGAAGACAGTTGCGCCAGCGGCTGGGTTCGCGTCACGAGCAAAATGGCGCACGCCAGGATGGTGACGCCCAGCAGCAACTGCAGCAACACCGCCATGGACCCGCTGATCCACGTCAGCGCGGCCACCCCCACGCCGACGCCGGCCAGGCTGCTTACCGCGGCAGGGGTCAGCAGCGACCAGTTCACCTGCGGCTTGGCGCGCAGCAAGGTGACGCCCGCATTGACCAGGGACAGCACGCTGACCACGTTGGCCACTTCGGACACCGAGGCAAGCTGGAACACGCCCGACAGGCCCAGCAGCACGAGGCCGAACGCAAAGCCCGTCATCGTCTGGGCATAGGTGGCGAGCGCCACGCAGGCCAGAAACAGCAGATGTTGATAGATGCTCATGCAGGAAGAGCCAGACCTCGGCTCTGCCCGGCTGCGCGCCAATTGGGGCGGCAGGAGAGCGGATCGACGGGAAACGGCGGCGTAATGATTGATGTGACAACGATTTTTCGCCGGGCATGATAGCACCGGGCGGAGGATGCATTCCGGCCCCCATAGCGCCGATTCCACACATATGGTCACAAACTGATGCGCTCGTGCACCCCGGGGGTGGCCGACGGCCGCTATCCTTGCCGCCCGGTAAGCCCTTCACGCCGGTCCCGCCGCGCCATCCCGGTTCGCGGCGCGCGGCCGGACCGCCTGCGTAGCGTAAATGACGCCCAGCGTAAAGGACGCCCCGCGAGAATGACGCCCAAACAGACCACTATCAACACGGTGACGCTGACCTGCTCCACGTGCGGCAGCGCCAGTTTCACCAAGCTGGACACCAACGAATACCAGTGCAGCCACTGCCATGCGGTGACGCTGGTCGAAGACAACGTCGCGCAGCGGCTGGAAAAGATCCTGCGAAACATCCAGCAGCCCAAGCCTGCGCCCATCAAGCCCGCCGCCATCGCGGCGATCTCGGCGGCGATCCTTGCCGCCGTCGTCATTCCGCTGGTCGTCTCATCGCTGGGTTCGCGCCCGTCGCCCCTGCCCGCCCGCATTGTCGAACCGCCCATCGACGCCTCACTCGTCAAGCTGACGGACGTGCAGGAGGTCAAGACGCGCGGCCGCAACGAGCTGGTCATGCTCGTGCGCAACGAGACCGGCCGGAAGATCGACGTGCCGCGCGTGACGGCATCGTTCTTCCAGGGCGACCTGTCGCTGTCCACCGTGTCGGGCTCGGCGCCCGCGCGCTCGCTGGAACCGGGGGAGTACACCCCGCTGAAGATATCGTTGCCGTCCAAGGCGTACAGCCGCTACGACTTGCAGGTCGGCACGCCGTCACCCGCGCGCGGCAAGAACAACGACGTCGCTGCCAGCCGCGTTCAGCTTGTGCGCAATGACGGGAATTACCGTCTGGTCGGCCTGATCCGCAACCAGGGCACCAACCCCGCCAGCAGCACGCAGATCACGGTCATGCTGTACGGCGCCGACGGCGGCCTGATCGGCACGGGCAACGGCTACGCGACCGCCAGCCCGCTGGCCCCCGACGCGCTGACGTCCTTTGACGTGCGCTGCGAAATGCTGCGCGACGGCGAGGTCGCCTCCTACGATTACATGGTGCAAAGTGAAAGCTGACCCCTCCTCCTCCCGGCGCCTGTCGCGGCCGGCCCTGGCTGGGCTGGCGCTGATCCTGTTTGGCGCGGGCGGGTATGCCGCGTGGAAATACACCGCGCTGGGATCCGCCAGCCCGCCTCCGGCGCAGGCCGTGGCCAAACCCGCCGCGCCCGAGGCCAAGCCGCCCGTCAGCCGCATCGTGCGCGTCACCCCGGCCAACACGCGGGTCATCGACCATGTCCGTCTGACCACCGAGGAATTGCTGGACCCGGATTTCGCCCTGTTTGATGGCGGGGCGTTGAAGCTGTCCGCACCTCGCCGGCTGCTGGACGAGATCGAACGCCCGGTGCTGTATGCCGAACTGGTCAACACCAGCGACCAGTTCGTAGCGCTGTCGCCCCGGGCGGAAATCGCGGTGTTCGACGGATCGCGTCCGCTCGAGCTGCGCCAGTCGTGGAGCCTGCCGACGCATCTGTACCCTGGCGAGCGCGTGCCCGTGGCGCTGACCGGGCGCGTGGAACGCTTTTCGGAGGTCAAGACAAACTGGCTGCCCGCCAAGCGCGCCGCCCTGCCCGGCCCGCGTCCGCAGTTGGCCGTGACAGTGGAAAACACCGAAGCCGCCATCGGCACCGGCACGCTGAACTTTACCTACCGCTTCCGTTACAAGTACGTGACGGTGCACGGCCGGGTGCGCAACGACAGCAGCAGCGAGGTCGAGAAGGTGCGCGTGTGGGTCAGCCTGTACGACGCGCAGGATCAGCTCACCGGCGCCATGTTGCAGGAACTGCGGATGCCGCGGCTGCCGCCGGGCGATAGCGCGCCGTTCCAGGTCGACGTCAAGCAATATGGCGGCAATTTTGCGCGCGTCGGGGTGGTGTACGACGCCACGGCACCCTGACCGGCGGGCGCGGGCTTTTTCCCGAAGCGGCCCAGGCGGCCGCTTTTTCTTTGCGAGGTGCCTGGGCCCCCGCCCCACCTTCCCACCCGCTGCCGCGTGCCGCCCGACTCCTGCCGCCCGACTCCTGCCGCCTGACTCCTGCCACCCGAGGCCCGCTACCCGACGCCCGACGCCGGACGCCGGACACCGGTCGCCCGGCCAAGACGTCGCCGCCGAGCAACAGCTATCGACTCAAGTCTTATATAAGATATAAGACATTTGCTACCGGCCCCCACTTGCTTCTACAATTCCGGCCGACAACCCTTCTTCCAACCCGACTTTGAGCAGGCCTCACATGCTGGATACTTACCGCCAACACGTCGCCGAACGCGCGGCTCTGGGGATTCCCCCGCTGCCCCTTACGGCCAAACAAACCGCTGAACTGATCGAACTGCTGAAGAACCCGCCCGCTGGCGAGGAGCAGAATCTGGTCGAGCTGCTGACGCATCGCGTGCCGGCCGGCGTGGACGATGCCGCCAAGGTCAAGGCCTCCTACCTGGCCGCCGTGGCGCTGGGCAAGGAAGCTTGTGCGCTGATCAGCCGTGCCAAGGCGACGCAACTGCTGGGCACGATGCTCGGCGGCTACAACATTGGCCCGCTGGTCGACCTGCTGGATGATGCGGAAATCGGCACCATCGCCGCCGATGCGCTCAAGAAGACCCTGTTGATGTTCGACGCCTTCCACGACGTGAAGGAAAAGGCCGACAAGGGCAACGCCAACGCCAAGTCCGTGCTGCAAAGCTGGGCCGACGCCGAATGGTTCACCAGCCGTCCGGAACTGCCGGAAAGCCTGACCATCACGGTCTTCAAGGTCCCTGGCGAAACCAACACCGACGACCTGTCGCCCGCCCCCGACGCCACCACGCGTCCCGACATCCCGATGCACGCCCTGGCGATGCTCAAGAACAAGCGCGACGGCGCCGCGTTCGAACCGGAAGAAGACGGCAAGCGCGGCCCGGTCAAGTTCATCGAATCCCTGAAGGAAAAGGGCCACCTGGTCGCCTACGTGGGCGACGTGGTCGGCACGGGTTCGTCGCGCAAGTCGGCCACCAACTCGGTGCTGTGGTTCACGGGCGAAGACATCCCCTTCGTGCCGAACAAGCGCTTTGGCGGCGTGTGCCTGGGCAACAAGATCGCCCCGATCTTCTACAACACGATGGAAGACGCCGGCGCCCTGCCGATCGAACTCGACGTTTCCAAGATGGAAATGGGCGACGTGGTCGAACTGCGTCCTTACGACGGCAAGGCCATCAAGAACGGTGAAGTCATCGCCGAATTCGAGGTCAAGTCCGACGTGCTGTTCGACGAAGTGCGCGCCGGCGGCCGCATTCCGCTGATCATCGGCCGCGGCCTGACCGCCAAGGCCCGCGAAGCGCTGGGTCTGGCGCCCTCGACGCTGTTCCGCCTGCCCAAGGATCCGGTCGATTCCGGCCGCGGCTACACGCTGGCCCAGAAGATGGTCGGCCGCGCCTGCGGTCTGCCGGAAGGCAAGGGTATCCGCCCGGGCACCTACTGCGAACCGAAGATGACCTCGGTCGGCAGCCAGGACACCACCGGCCCGATGACCCGCGACGAATTGAAGGACCTGGCCTGCCTGGGCTTCTCGTCCGACCTGGTGATGCAGTCGTTCTGCCACACCGCCGCCTACCCCAAGCCCGTCGACGTCAAGACGCACCACACGCTGCCGGAATTCATCAGCACGCGTGGCGGCGTGTCGCTGCGTCCCGGCGACGGCGTCATCCACTCGTGGCTGAACCGCATGCTGCTGCCCGACACCGTCGGCACCGGCGGCGACTCGCACACCCGCTTCCCCATCGGCATCTCGTTCCCTGCCGGCTCGGGCCTGGTGGCCTTTGCCGCGGCCACGGGCGTCATGCCGCTGGACATGCCGGAATCGGTGCTGGTCCGCTTCAAGGGCAAGCTGCAGCCCGGCGTCACGCTGCGCGACCTGGTCAACGCCATTCCGCTGTACGCCATCAAGCAAGGCCTGCTGACGGTTGCCAAGCAAGGCAAGAAGAACATCTTCTCCGGCCGCATCCTGGAAATCGAAGGCCTGCCCGACCTGAAGGTCGAACAAGCCTTTGAACTGTCGGACGCCTCCGCCGAACGCTCGGCCGCCGGTTGCTCGGTGTTCCTGAACAAGGAACCGATCATCGAGTACATCAACAGCAACATCGTGATGCTCAAGTGGATGATCGCCAACGGCTACGAAGACGAGCGCACGCTGGGCCGCCGCATCAAGGCGATGGAAGCCTGGCTGGCCGATCCCAAGCTGCTGGAGCCGGACGCCGACGCCGAATACGCCGCGGTCATCGAGATCGACCTGGCCGACGTGCATGAGCCCATCGTTGCCTGCCCGAACGACCCCGACGACGTCAAGACGCTGTCGGAAGTCGCCGGCGCCAAGATCGACGAAGTGTTCATCGGCAGCTGCATGACCAACATCGGCCACTTCCGCGCTGCGTCCAAGCTGCTCGAAGGCAAGCGCGACATCCCGGTCAAGCTGTGGGTCGCTCCCCCGACCAAGATGGACGCCACGCAACTGACCGAGGAAGGCCACTACGGCGTGTTCGGCACC
Source organism: Achromobacter sp. UBA5777 (assembly GCF_002418565.1). Classification (NCBI taxonomy): domain Bacteria; kingdom Pseudomonadati; phylum Pseudomonadota; class Betaproteobacteria; order Burkholderiales; family Alcaligenaceae; genus Achromobacter; species Achromobacter sp. UBA5777. The sequence goes on from NZ_DIEJ01000299.1 coordinate 6,811, forward strand.
GCCGGCGCACGCACCGAAATGCCGGGCTGCTCGCTGTGCATGGGCAACCAGGCGCAGGTCCGCGAAGGCGCGACGGTCATGTCGACCAGCACCCGCAACTTCCCGAACCGCCTGGGCAAGAACACCAACGTGTACCTGGGTTCGGCCGAACTGGCCGCCATCTGCTCGAAGCTTGGCCGCATCCCGACCAAGGACGAGTACATGGCCGACATGGGCGTCATCAACAAGAGCGGCGACCAGATCTATCAGTATCTGAACTTCGACAAGATCGCCGACTACAAGGACGTGGCGGACGTGATCGAGGTCTGATCCCGACTCCCCTGCCAGGCCTGACAGCCTGAACAACGGCCCCGCGCAATCGCCCGGGGCCGTTTTTTTTGCCTTTATCCGGGCAATTCGGATCGGCGCGCAGCCTGTATAACGAAACGTTTCAATACAATCCAGGCATGCCGGTGAGACGTCGGCCGCCAACGCCGGGGAAACCCCGGCGCATTTTTCCTGGAGGAAGCCTGCCAATGATCCGGCTATTGCCGCCGACGCTGTTGCTGACGCTAGCCGGCTGCGCCACCGCGCCGCCCTCGAATCCCGACAACATCTGCGCCATCTTCCGAGAGAAACCGGAATGGCACGACGCGGCGCTGGACGTGCAGAAGAAATGGGGCGCCCCGGTGCCGGTGCCCATCGCGATGATGTACCAGGAGTCTTCCTTCAAGCACGACGCCTTGCCGCCGCGCTATTACTTTCTGGGCTTCATTCCGTGGGGCCGCGTCAGTTCCGCCTATGGGTACGCGCAGGCCAAGGACGAAACCTGGGCCGACTACAAGCGCGAAGCGGGCGGTTGGACGTCCAGCCGCGACAACTTTGCCGACGCGCTCGACTTCATGGGCTGGTACATGAGCAAGACGCAGCGCATCAACGGGATCTCTAAGTGGGATGCGTATGGGCAATATCTGAACTACCACGAGGGCTGGACGGGTTATCGCAACCGTAGCTATGACCGCAAGGCGTGGTTGAAGACGGTGTCGCAGAAAGTGCAGGCGCGCGCCGAGAAGTTCACGGCGCAGTACAAGAGCTGCGAGTCGAGCCTGTCGCGGGGTGGATGGTTCTGGTGAGACTTTGGTTGTGGCTCAGATGATCCACGGTGTCTGACACCCGTTGAGACACCATCGCAAGCTGACGATCATCTCCCCAGGGCGTCAGACACCTTCGCGCACCTTCGCGATTGTCACGGCACATTGTTTGCCGCGCTTAAGACAAAAAAATCCCGGCACGAGGCCGGGATTTTTCATGCGCGGGCATCAGCCCGCCGCGATCAGAAGTCCATGCTGGCCGACAGCGAGAACGTGCGCGGGCCGCCCAGGACGAGGTAGCCGTTGCCCGGATATCCGCCCACCGACGACCAGTAGTTGCGGTTGGCGATGTTGTCGACGCGGGCACGCAGCGTCACGACGTGGCCGTCCACGTCCATCATGTAGCGCAGGCCGGCGTCAAAGCGGGTCCAGCCGGGAACCTTGAGCGTGTTGGCGTCATCGGCATACGACGAGCCGGTGTAGACCACGCGGCCGTCGATCGCCAGGCCTTCCACGCCCGGGATGTCCCATTCCACGCCCATGTTTGCCTGGAAGCGCGGCACGCCGATCACGCGGTTGCCGTTCAGCGAGGCGGTGCCGGTCTTGACCTGCTTGGCATCCAGCCAGGTCAGGCCGCCCAGGAGACGCACGCTGCGCACGGGCTCGCCGAAGACGGTCAGCTCGACGCCTTGGTGGCGGTCTTCGCCCGAATTGGTCAGCTCGTTGCTGGCGTTGTAGGCCGCGCGCGGCTTGTCGGTCGAGAAGAACGCCAGGCCGCCGCCGAGGCTCTCGCCTTCGTACTTCACGCCCACTTCCTTCTGCTTGGACACGAAGGGCGGAAGGCTTTGGCCCACGTTCGGCACCGGACGGCCGCCAGCGGTTGCGGGCGCGGTCGGGCCGGCAACCAAGGCTTCGATGTAGTTGGCATACAGCGAAACGCTCGGCGCCACCTTGAACACCAGACCGAAGGCCGGCGAATTGTGGCTGGCGTCGTAGGCGCCGCTTTCCGCGCCGGTGTTGTAGGCGTAGTCACGTTGCGACATGCGCTGATGACGGATGCCGGCGGTGAACAGCACCTTGTCGTCAAGGAAGGACATCGTGTCGCCGATGGCATAGCTGCTCAGGCGGGTACGGCCCTGCAACGCGGGGTTGTCCAGGTCGTTGCCGCGCAGCGCGCCGGCACTGAATGCAGGCTTGTCGTACGAGATGGGGTCGTAGATGTTCGTGGGGAACGTGTTGCGGAAGTCCATCACGTACGCGTTCTTCTTCTTCAAATCGAACCACGAGGCCGACACGACGAATTCGTGACCCACGGGACCGGTGCGCAACTTGCCGCGCAGGCCGATTTCTCCCGTGTTGACGCTGTCTTCGCGGGTGTTGTCGAAGCGGTAGAAGTTGCCAGCGCCGGTGCTGCCATTGGTGAGCGTGATATTGCCCAACGAATTGGCTTCGTCGCTGCGGCGCATGCCGAACGCGCCGTAAGCGGTCAGCTTGTCGCTGAAGTCATGTTCGGCGCGCAACGTGCCGAAGACGTCGCGTTCGTTGGAATAGGTCCACGGCTGCGCGTAGTTCGAGCTGGCGTCCGGCGCATCGGGCACGGTCGTGACACCGGCGCCCAGCGTCACGTTGGGACGCGGACGCTTGAGCTTGTTTTCCTGCCAGCCGATGTCGGCGGACAGGCGCGTGTCGGCCGACCGCCAGTCCAGGCCCAGCGAAACGACGCTGGTGCGGCTGTGTTCGTCATCGATCGCTGTGTCGCCGCTGCGTTGTGCGGCGTTCAGGCGGATGCCGGTGCTGTCATCCGGGCCGAAGCGGCGCGCGATGTCAGTGGAAAGCTGGAATTGGCCGCCGCTGGACACACCCGTGGTGACGCGCGTCAGCGGTTCGTTCGGCGCGCGCTTGGGCACCAGGTTGATCACGCCGCCAATGCCGCCGCCACCGGGCGTCGCGCCCGTCAGGAAGGCGGTTGCGCCGCGCAGCACTTCCACGCGCTCGAACAGTTCGGTGGCGATGTATTGGCGGGGAAGCAGGCTGTAGAGGCCGTTGTAGGCCACGTCATCCGAGCTCAGGATGAAACCGCGAATGAAGTACGACTCCTGAAAATTACCGAAGCCGCGCGCCACGCGCACGCCCGAGTCGTTCTGCAGCACATCGCCCACGCTCTTCGCCTGACGATCCTGGATCAGCTCATTCGTGTAGCTGGTGACGCTGAACGGCGTGTTCATGAAATCCTCGGTGCCGAGGATGCCGACACGGCCGCCGCGGGCCACCTGGCCGCCTGCGAACGGCGCCGACAGGCCGCCGGCGGACGCGTCAGCGCTCGCCTCGACCCGGATGGCGTCCATCGAAGTCACGGGACCGCCGGTCGTGGCGGGCTGGGTCGTCTGGGGAGCTGTCTGGGGTACGGTCTGGGCGTGGACGGCGCCAAAGCACGGCAGCGCGGCGGCCATGCAAGCGAGAGTTCTGATTTTCATATG
>NZ_DIEJ01000299.1:10411-10698 GCF_002418565.1 Achromobacter sp. UBA5777
GATTTTCATATGGGGACGCTGGTGGTGCGGATACAAGCTCCGCAGTGCGGTGGGGAGATCCGCTTGAGAGATCTGACGCGCTAGATGTTACCAAAAGAGAATCGTTCTCATTGCGTCCCTCAAGAAGAATCCGTGTCCAACGTTGCGGCTGAACAACAAATGCCGTCCTGATTCAGCAAATGCTCAATGCATCTTCCGCCGCCGGGCTCTCCACGGCGTCGTATGCCGTCAGCGCCTCGGCAAGCGCCGCATCGGCAGCCGGCGACGTGCCGGCGCCCTGCGCCGAC
>NZ_DIEJ01000298.1:0-8174 GCF_002418565.1 Achromobacter sp. UBA5777
GCGCGCCGCTTCCATCAGCGCCAGGTGCGCCATCTGGCGCGCGCCGTGCCACCGCGCGGCCTCGACGCACAGCAGGCCCAGCAGCAGCACGATGGCGCCTGCCACGGCGAACTCGAGGGCGGCGGCCCCGTGTTGCCGGCGTTCGGCGCGTAAGTCGCAAGAAATAATAAAGGCGGTCATGGCTGCGCAGTGTGGCGCGCTCATGACCGCCAGTCGATAAGGACAATCCGGCGTGACAAAAACGTTCCGGCGGGCTTGCCGCCGGGACGCATCAATCATCAATGCACGGTGGGAGGCTCATCTCCGGAGGACGCCTGGCTGGCCGAGAACAGCGCCGCGCAGTCGACCGTATCGAACTTGTAAGGCTTGCCGCAGAAATCGCAGGCCACATCGACCTGGCCGCGCTCTTCCAGGATGCTATTGACTTCGGCTTCGCCCAGCGAACGCAGCATGTTCGCCACGCGCTCGCGCGTGCAGGGACAGTGCCAGCTCACCGGCTGGGGGTCGAAGGCGATGAGCGTTTCTTCCCAGAACAGGCGATGGATGAGCGTGTCGATGTCGGTGGCCAGGATTTCGTCGCGCTTAAGCGTGCCGGCCAGGGCGTTGATGCGATCCCAGGTCTCGGCAGCCACCTGCTCGGTCAGGGCGCGGTCCGTTTCGCCGCCGCCGTGNNTGTTGCAGGGCTTCGGCGACCGTATCGCCTTCGAGGGGCACGATGCCCTGGTAGGCCTGCTGGCCGGGCAGCTTGCGCTGCGGGTCCAGCACCACGATGAAGCGTCCATTGCCGCCGGGGTTCAACAGGCTTTGCATGTCGCCGGTGCTGGGTACCTCGTGGCCTTCGCGCATCTTGACGGTGGCACGCAGGCTGAGATCCGAGCGGCATTCCACCACCAGCAGCGCGATGGGGCCGTCGCCCTGGATCTGCAGCACCAGCGAGCCATCGAACTTGATGTTGGCGGCGAGCAGGGTGGATGCCGCCACCAATTCACCCAGCAGGTCGGTGATGGCGGGCGGGTAATCGTGGTTGGCCTGAACGGCCTTCCACGTGTCAGACAGGCGCACCGCTTGGACGCGGACGCTGCGGTCTTCGGTAAGGTATTTTTTGAGCTGATCGGTCATAGCGGAATGTTAGCCGATCGCGGGGGGGGATTCCCCCTGCTGGCAGCAGGGGTTGGGGGACTTGCCCGGGCCCTCGGGGGAGCCGTCAGCCGATGCGTTTCAGGGCCGTCTTGTACTGTTGGCCGCGCGCCACGTAATGGGCGGTGTTCTTGTGCATGTTGGCGATTTCCTCGGCGGAAAGCTCCCGCACGATCTTGCCAATGCCGATGACCAGCGAATTGTCCGGAATGACCCGGTCTTCGGGGATGATCGCGCCGGCGCCGATCAGGCAGTTGCGGCCGATGACGGCATTGTTCAGGACGATCGCCTGCATGCCGACCAGCGCCCCTTCGTGGATGGTGCAGCCGTGCAGCATGGCCTGGTGGCCAACGGTGACGTTCGGGCCGATGGTCATGGGACAGCCCGCGTCGACGTGCAGGACGCTGGATTCCTGGATGTTGGTGCCTTCGCGGATCAGGATGGCGTCGTTGTCGGCGCGGATCGATACATGCGACCAGATGCTGACGCCGGCTTCCAGCGTGACGTTGCCGATGAGGTCGGCGCTGTCGGCCACGTAGGCCTGCGGGTCGATGCGGGGGATCAGGTCGTTGAGCTGGTAAATGGCCATGCCTAGGTCTCCGTTTGCCGCGCCGGGGCGGCAACGGGCGCGCCAACGTCGGTCTGGGGCGCGCTGGCCTGCGCGCGTTCTGCTTCACGCTCGCGCAGGATGCGCCGCTGGATCTTGCCCGTAGTGGTCATGGGCAGTTCGTCCACGTATTCGATTTCCTTCGGGTATTCGTACGGCGCCAGGCGCTCGCGCACGTGCTCTTGAAGGTTTTCGGTGATTTCGCCTCGGTCCCGGAGGGCAAATTCCGGCGTCAGCACCACAAAGGCCTTGACCACCGCCCCGCGCTCGGTGTCCGGCTTAGGCACCACGGCAGCATTGGCCACGGCCGGGTGGCCGACCAGGCAGCTTTCGATTTCACCCGGGCCGATCCGGTAGCCGGCCGACTTGAATACGTCGTCGGCGCGGCCCGCATACCAGAGGTAACCGTCCTCATCGACGGTGGCGAGGTCGCCCGTCAGGCACCAGTCGCCCTTGAACTTCGCCAGCGTGGCGGCCTCGTTGCGCCAGTAACCCAGGAACATGACCGGGTCCGGAAAGCCGTGGATGTCCAGCCGGTTGACCGCGATCTCGCCCGTGGCGCCCGGCGCGACCGGCGTGCCGTCGTCGTCCAACACCGCCACGTTGTGGCCGGGATATGGGCGGCCCATCGAGCCGGGCTTGGCGGGCCAGCGCTTGTTGCTGTTGCCCACCACGTAGTTCATTTCGGTCTGGCCGAACATTTCGTTGGGCGTCACGCCCAGCGCCGTCCGGCACCAATCGAACACCGTCTCGCCCACGCTTTCGCCGGCGCTCATGATGGAGCGCAAGGCCAGCTGGTAGCGCTGGCGGGGCTCTGGCACCGCCTTCATCATCATCTTCAGCGCGGTGGGGAAGAGGAACGTATTGGTGACCTGATAGCGTTCCAGCAGCTCGAAGGCGCGTTCCACGGAGAAGCGCCCGCGCGTGCCGACGATGGGGTGGCCGAAATACAGCGTGGGCAGCAGGGCGTCCATCATGCCGCCGGTCCAGGCCCAATCGGCGGGCGACCAGAATACGTCGGCGGGCTTGGGAAACCAGTCCTGCGAGGCAACAAAGCCCGGCAGGTTGCCGATCAGCACGCTGTGGGGCAGCAGCGCGCCCTTGGGGGCGCCGGTGGTGCCGGAGGTGTAAAGCAGGATGGCCGGATCCGACGAACGGGTCTGCACGGCCTTGAATTCGTTGGGCTGGCGGGCCAGCAGGCTGCGCCACGGCAGCACGCGCTCGTCGGCGAAGCCGATGCCGATGACCTGCTGCAGGGCGGGACAGTGTTCGGTAACGGCCAGCAGGTTGGCGCTGGAGGCGTGGTCGACGATGGCGACGCGGGCTTCGGCATCGCACAGGCGGCTTTGCAGTGCCTCGGGCCCGAAGAGCGCCGACAGGGGCAGGACCACCGCGCCCACGCTGTAGATAGCCATGTGGGCGACTACGGTTTCCGGGCGTTGCCCCAAAACCACACCGACGCGGTCGCCTTTGCCCACGCCCATTTTCACCAGGCCGTTAGCGAGCTGATTGGCGGCTTCCGCCAGACGGGCGAAGGTCCAGACCTCGCGGTTGCCGGACTCATCTTCGTAGTAGATGGCAATGCGCCGCGCATCCGGACTGCTGGATGCCCAGCGGTGGCAGCACGCTTCCGCGATGTTGAACTGGGTGGGCACCAGCCAGCGGAATGATTGGTAGAGCGCCTGATATTGGTCGTTCATGGCCCTATGTTGTAAGCATGTTGCGGCGTGAACGGGTCATATCGCCCGTTACTCAGGTGCAAGCATGACCTAGAGGGGCGTGAACTGCAATATCCCCGTTGCGTAACGGGGACGCATACGGGTTATCACGGGTGTTTGCCTTGCCGGCGCAGCGCGGAGGGCAGGGCGGGCAGCGTCAGGGACCGCGGCGGGCGGTTGGCCGGGTCGCGCTGGCGTTCGGCCTGCAGCACCGCCCAGTCCAGAAGCTGGAGCTGGCCGTCGTGCGTCTCTGCCAGCGCCGACAGGCTTTCGACCCAGTCGCCATCGTTGCAGTACAGGATGCCGCTCACGTCGCGCAGCTCGGGCTTGTGGATGTGGCCGCAGACCACGCCGTCCAGCCCACGCCGCCGGGCTTCGCCGGCCAGCGCCTCCTCGAAGTCGGTGATGAACGACACCGCGTTCTTGACCTTGTGCTTCAGGTATTGGGACAGCGACCAGTAATGCATGCCCAGCCGGTTGCGCAGGCGGTTGAAATGGTGGTTGACCCACAACGCAAACTGGTAGAGCCCATCGCCCAGGTGTGCCAGCCACCGGCTGTGCTGGATGACGCCGTCGAACTGGTCTCCGTGCAGCACCAGCAGGCGCAGCCCCTTGGCCGTGACGTGCACGTCCTCGTCCAGGACCTCAATGTCGCCAAAGGCAAACCCGGCGAACTCGCGGGCGAATTCGTCATGATTGCCCGGAATGAACACCACGCGGGTGCCATTGCGGGCCTTGCGCAGGATGCGCTGGATCACGTCGTTATGCGCTCGGGGCCAATGCCAGTGCTTGCGCAACTGCCAGCCATCGACGATGTCCCCGACCAGGTACAGGGTGTCCGAATCGTTGTGATCCAGGAAATCGAGCAGGAATTCCGCCTTGCACCCGGCAGTGCCCAGGTGAATATCGGAAATCCACAGGGCGCGCCAGTGTGTCGGTTGGATCTCGGTCACGGTCGCTTCCCTGTGGGCTGTGGTCATGCTTGAGAATGAGACCACCTACCGATGACGTGCGCGTGACGAATCCATGACGCGGTTGTGACGGCGTGCGCGGCCAGGGAGGCGCACGCACCGCCGGACAAGCAGATCAGGACTGGCCGGTGGCCTTCTTGCCCTTCAGGCGCTTCCACAGCCCGCCGCCCAGCGCTGCCGCCGCCAGGATGCCGACCTTGGCGAACTTGGCCAGGAAAGCCGCGATCACCGCGAACAAACCGAGCTTCTTGGCTGCCACGCCCGCCACCAGAGCCGCCAGGCCATACTCGGCGACCTTGTCGCTCGAGGCGTCGAAATCGGCGTAGCGCTTGCCTTCCACGTAGTGCAGGTTGTCCAGCAGCGACAGCACGGCGGCCTTGTCCGTGGGCACCTTGTTCTTTTCGGTGATCAGGTCCAGCGTGATGTAGCCGTCGCGGCCCAGCGCGTAGGTGTTGTAGTTCACGGTGCCGTCTTCTTCGGCGGCGGCGCCCTTGTGCTTGGCGGCCACCGACCAGACCAGGCGCTGCGTGTTGCTGTCGTACTTGGGCGTCTCCACCCAGCCGCCCACCGTCAACTCCGGAAAGCCGCGCTTCTTGCGTTCCTCGTTGGACGCCTCGGTGCCTTCACGCAGGCTGTCCAGCAATTCGTTGACGTTCCAGTTGCGGGCGTCGTCGTCCTTGATGTAGCCGGCCTTGTCGAAATTGACGGTGACGACCCAATCCTCGTCGTCGCTCTTGGGCATCACGACGCCCAGCAGGGAAGGATCCTTGCCGTTGCCATAGGCCTGCATCAACCGGTCGGCCTGCGGGCGCGGCACGAAGAACATGGTCTGGGGCAGCTTCAGCGTGGCCTGGTCGCCCAGTGTCACGTCGGTCGGCCCTTGCCGGGCGGCGGCGAAGGCGGCCTTGGAAGCTGCTTCGATTTCCTGCTGGGCCGATGCGTTTTGGGCGGACGCGCCTGCGTGCAGGAACAACAGCGCGCTGGCGAGGGCCAGCGACAGGCGGGAAAGGAATGCGCGCATGGTGAGAATGAAGCCGTAAATTAAATGGGGCCTCATTGTCCGGGCGTGCGGCTGTCATCTTTCTGAACAGGCGCGCGAAATAGCGGGCGGCTTGGCAAGCATCAAACGGCGATGCCGGCCGCGGCGCACGCCGAGCGTGCCGGTCAGCGCACCTTCTTGGCCTGCGGCGCGTTGCGCAGGCGCGTGCCCAGAATCCGGTCGTGCAGGAACTGTCCGTCCGGGTCAAACCATGACCAGATGAAGATGGCAAAGGGGGCCGCCACGATGAACATATCCACGGATGGCCAACCGGTGGCCAGCGCCGCGCCCCAGACCACGGCGGCGCCTGCGAGCACCAGCGGCCAGGCCAGGATGTAGCGCAGGATCAGCAGGCCGGTCGACGGCGTGTTGCCGTGACGGTCCACCAGCCGGATGTTCCAGGTCTTCATGGGCAGCGTCTGGCCGCGGCGGCGCCAGCACAGCACGAAGTACGCGCCGATCGCCACGAACAGCCACGCCTGCCGGGCGGCCCGCAATTCCAGCGCATTGCGGCTTTGGGTGAGGGTATCCAGCAGGTAACCCGCGAGGAATACGACGCCGAACAGCAGGACGGCTTCGTACATCATGCAGGCAAACCGGCGCAGCCGATTGGGCGTCTCGTCGAGGTGGGCGTCATTCATGGACGCGTATTATCCATAAATTGTCGCCCGGGCGGCGGAGGTGTGTGCCCCCACGCCGCGCACGCGATGCGTGCTTGCTGCCCCCCGAGGGGGCTGCCCCGCCTTCGGGCGGCCGGGCGGCGGGGCGTCCCGTGGCTACTGCCGCTTCAGCGCGGCGTACGCGCAAAAAAAACCCGCCGGTGAGGGCGGGTCTATAAAAGGGGCTATGCAGCCCCCAAGGGGAAAATCTTTAGGCCTGAAGGCCTGGGCCCAGCTTAGGCAGCGGAATGCGCGTTCTTGGCGCTCGTCTTGCCGGCCAGAGCCTTGATGCCGTGGGCCAGCTTGCGCAGGCCTGCAGCCAACGCCCGCATCGGATGCGGGCGGAATTGTTCTTCGATAGCCTGGAGCATCAGTTGACGCTCGAGTTCGTCGGTCAGGCGGATGGTGTTGTTCGGGTTGATCACAATAGCCTCCACGGGCTTGCACAGTTGTTTGCTACTAGGGATAACCCGGATTATAGGGGTTTACCCTGAAACTATGCAAGAGGCCGATTCAAGCTGGTGCAACCTGGCAACACCTTGGTGCTGATGATGCCCCAAAACTGCGCGGCGGGGCACCATAAGCAAAGATAGGCGCCGCATGTTGCGGCGCTTTTACAACGAGCTCAGGCGTCGCGGTAGCCGGCGGCCACCAGCTCGAAGCCGAACAGGCGGCAATCGAGTGCGCCGTTATGCAGCGGAACGCGCCGCTTGGGCTTCAAGCGCATCTGGTTGGGAAGCGTCAGGTCGCTGGTGATGACGTGCAGCTCCCAGCCCGCGAAATTGCGCTTCAGGCAGGTGGCCCAGTCGCGCCACAGGTCGGCGTCCTGCTCCGCGCCCATGCGCTCGCCGTAGGGCGGGTTGGTGACGATCCAGCCGTGGTCGGCGGGCGCCGTCACGTCGCGGGCATCGCCCACTTCAAAGCGGATCGAGTCGGCGGTCAGCCAGGCGCGCTCGGCGTTGTTGCGGGCGTACTCGATGGCCTGGGGATTGAGGTCGTATCCGACCAGCGGTGCATCCAGCTGCGGCAGGATGCGGGCGCGGGCGTCTTCCTTGAGGTCGCGCCAACGGTAGGCATCGTGGTCACGCAGACGTTCGAAACCGAACGGGCGCGAGATGCCCGGGGGCACGCCAAGCGCGATCCAGGCCGCTTCGATCAAAATGGTGCCGGAGCCGCAGAAGGGATCCAGCAGCGGCGCCGCCGGATCCCAGCCCGCCAGCGCCAGCATGCCGGCCGCCAGGTTTTCGCGCAGTGGCGCTTCACCTTTGTCCAGGCGCCAGCCGCGTTTGAACAGGGATTCGCCCGACGTGTCTAGGTACAGCGTGGCCGTGTGGCCCGTCAGGAAAAGGTGCACACGCGCATCGGGCCGTACCGTGTCGATGCTGGGGCGCTCGCCTTCGAGTTCGCGCAGGCGGTCGCAGATGCCATCCTTGGCGCGCAGGTTGCAGTACTGCAGGCTCTGCACCGGGCTCTTGATGGCCGAGGTGTCCACGCGCAGCGTCTGTTCGGCGCCGAACCAACGTTCCCAGGGCGTATCGCGGGCCAGATCCAGGATGTCGTCTTCGTGCGAAATCTCGGCGTGCGCCACCTGCACCAGGATGCGGGTCGCCAGACGCGAGTACAAGTTGGCGCGCTGGATGCCGGACCAGTCCGACGTGAACGAACAGCCGGCCCGGCCTGCCTTGGCATCTTCGTAGCCGAGGGCCTGCATTTCGGCGGTCAGCGCTTCTTCCAGGCCTTGGGGGCAGGGGGCGAAGACGGTGAAGGTTTCAGCTTGACGCGGCTCGCGGGGACGGCGGCTGCGGACGTCGACGCGGGGCGCGGCGCGTTCGCGCGGGGCATCCCAGTCGTGATCTGCATCGGCTTCGTGCGAGAAATCGGAATGCTGCGCGTCGTCGGATTCTGCCGTGCGGTCGGGTTCTTGCGCGAATTCGGGGGCGGGGCCGTCGTCTTCGAACGGATCGTAGAAGCGGCCGGCCGGCGTCGCTGGGGCAATGTACTGGTCGTCACGCAAGCGCGGCGCGCGCTGCGGCGTGCGGCCGG
>NZ_DIEJ01000295.1:0-1753 GCF_002418565.1 Achromobacter sp. UBA5777
CGGATTGCAGGACGTGGCTGGCGAAACTGTGGCGCAGCACGTGGGGGTGCACATGCGTGGGCACGCCCGCCGTCTGCGCGATGCGCGCAAGCTGCAACTGCACCACGCGGGGGGAAATGCGGCGTCCGCGGGCGCCCAGGAATAGCGCGGCCGCGTCTGCGGGCGGCGGCGAGGGCAGCGCAAGCTGCGGACGCACCTCGATCCACTTGCGCAGCGCGGCCAGGGCCTGCTGACCGACCGGCACCGAGCGGCGTTTGCCGCCCTTGCCCAGCACCACGACTTCGGCATCATCCAGATTCAGCCAGCCGCGCGACTCGTAATCGGCGGTGCGCTCGTAGCGCAGGTCCAGTCCCACCAGTTCCGACAGCCGCAGTCCGCTGGAATACAACAGCTCGAACATGGCCTGGTCGCGCAGCGCGGCCGGTTCGGTGGCGACCTGCGCCGGCGCGCTTTCCAGCAGAGCCTGCGTCTGTTCGACCGACAAGGCCTTGGGCAGGCCACGGGGCGCTTTGGGAGCGCGTACGCCGGCGACGGGATTGCCGGCCAGTTCGACGGCCGGCGCCCACCATTGATAGAAACCGCGCCACGCCGCGAGTGTGCGGGCGAGACTGCGCGGACCGCGGCCTTGCGCGTGCAGGCGCGCGACGAACTGTCGGATGTGGCCGTTGCCGAGCTTGTCGAGCGGCAGACCGGCCTTGTCGGCCAGTTCGCGCAGGAAATGCAGTTCGCGCCGATAGCCATCCAGCGTATGGGGCGAGTACCGGCGGTTGGTCTCCAGATGGCGCAGCCAGGCGCGCATCGGATCCGGCAGCGGGGGCGGATTGTTGGCTTGCTCGGCTTCTTGCTCCGCATTCTGCTCGGCTTTCTGCATCGCGTTGTCCTTGTCCGCCCCGGCAGCCTTACGCCTTGGGCGAGGCCGGATTCAACCGGTGCAACGCCGCCGACGCCAGCTGGCCGACGGATTCAAGAAACGTCGTGCCCATTTCCGGCGTGAAACGTTCCGGGTCGTCTGAACCCAGCACCAGCAGGCCCACGGCCGCGCCGTCGGCCTCGAGGCGCAAGGGAACCAGCGCCAGCGACTTGGGCTTGGTGTCCAGCCACGCCACCGCTTCGAATGCGGTGTCGGCGCCGACATACGGCGTCTTCAGGCTGTCGGTGAAGGTGCGTACGTCATCGGATACGGGCTCGCCGTAGCCGTGATCGGGTAGTTCGGACAGGTTCCACAGGCGCAGCGCCACGTGATTCAGTTCGAATTGTTCGGCCAGGCCCAGCGCGATTTCGCCGGGCACCAGCTGCGGATCGCATTCGGACAGCAGGCGGCAGCACCACTTGGCCACGTGCGAACCGATGGTCTCGTTGGCGGTGGCGTTGCGGACCAGTTCGTTCAGGCGCCATTCGAGTTCGCGGGTGCGCTCGCGCAGCGTTAGGATCTGGCGTTCGCCCAGCGAGATGGCGCGCGAACCGTGCGGGTGCGGCACCTGCAGGGTGGCGAAGACTTCGGCGTGTTCGTCGAAGAAGCCGGGATTCTCTTGCAGAAAGGCTGCGATGTCCTGGGCGGTGAAAGCGGTATCGGTCATAGAGTTATCGGTTCAGCGCCATGGAAAAGACGAGCTTGTCGATGTCGACCTGGCCCGTGAAGACGGATTCGGCCGGGCCGGTCATGCGGAGTTGTTCGCCGTTCCAGGCGACGGTCAGCACGCCGCCGAGCGCTTGTACGCGCACGGGCGAATCGAGCAGGCCGCGGCGGATGCCG
>NZ_DIEJ01000295.1:1786-6085 GCF_002418565.1 Achromobacter sp. UBA5777
GTTGTTGCGGTCGACGACCTGCATGAAGCCGGCGTTGACGCGGCGCGCAAAGCGCGGATGGGTTTCGATCAGCGGACCCAGCACGGCCACGGGCGCGGTGTCGACGTTATCGACGACCTGCACGGCGTGCGGGTTGCTGATGGCGACGGCGGACACGGCGACCGTGCGGGGAAATCCGGCGGGGGCGTCGAGGTCCAGTTCCCAGAGGGTGTCCTGGCCCTGCGTGACGGACGGCAGGCCGGCGGTGTCGAAGGGCAGCGCGGCCGGATCAAAGCGGGTGCTGCCCATTTCCACGGTGACCTGCTCGTCGTCGCCTTCGTCCAGGACGAGGATGCCGGTGGCGATCTCGGCGCGCAGCGGATTGCGGTCGGACAGGCCTTGCTCGTGCACGAAGCGCACGAAGCAGCGGGCGCCATTGCCGCAGTGTTCGACCTCGGATCCGTCCGAATTGAAAATGCGATAGCGGAAGTCGGCGTCCGGCCGCGTGGCGCGTTCGACCAGCAGGATCTGGTCGGCGCCGATGCCGAAGTGGCGGTCGCCGAGGGCGCGCGCGCGTTCGGGCGTCATCTCGATGGTCTGGCGGACCCCGTCGAGCACAACGAAATCGTTGCCCGCGCCGTGCATTTTGGTGAAGTTCCAGTTCATCTGCGGATTATCCCCCATTCTCGCGGCGCGGCGAGTGCGCGTCGCGGTTCAGTACAGCTTGGCTTCGCCTTCGGGGCGTGTCTTGAAGCGGCGGTGCACCCAGTAATACTGGCTGGGGCAGCGGCGCACCCAGGTTTCGAGTTCGCGGTTCAGGCGGGCGGTGGCCGCTTCCAGCGTGTCGTCGCCCGGGAAGTCGTCGAGTGGCGGCAGCACGTCGACATGGTACTTGCCCGTGTCAGGATTCCAGAACCCCACGATCGGCAGGACGGCGGCGTTCCATTTCTGAGCAAGCTGGGCCGTGGCGAGCAGCGTGGCGGCCGGCACGCCGAAGAACGGCACGAAGACCGAGCCCTGCCGGCCGAAGTCCATGTCGGGCAGGTAGTAGACCGGGCGCGGGGCGCGCAGGTGCCGGATCAGGTCGCGCACGCCGTCCTTGCGGCTGACCAAAAACACTTCATTGAAGCGCGCGCGCCCGGCGGCCACGACGGCGTCGATGTGCGGGTCGCTTTGCGGTGTATACATGGTGGCCGCGCTGGGCACTTCCATGGTCAGGCGGGTGGCGGCGGCGTCCAGCGCGATGAAGTGGGGCGCAAGCAGGATGACCGAGCGGCCCTCGGCTGTCAGCGCGTTGATGCGGTCGGCGCCGGTCTGCGTGACCATCTCCTTGATGGCCTCGGGCGTGCCGTACCACAGCACGCCGCGGTCGACGATGGATTGCGCCAGCGCGCGGAAGTGATCGGCCACCCACTGTTCGCGCACGGCCTCGGGCTGATCGGGAAAGCTCAGTTCCAGGTTGCGGCGGACGATGCGCGCGCGCGACTTGGCCAGCCGCGGCGCCAGCCAGCCCAACACCGCGCCGATGCGCAGGCGCGTCGAGGGCTTGATGCGGCCGAACCATTTCAGCAGGGTAACCAGCGTGCGCGTTTTTCTATCGTTCATGGATGTGGATGGAGACCGGACGGCGGGATGAGCCAGGGTTCAAGCGGTCGGGGGCGCCGGTTCAGCGTCGGGCGCCGGGGTGGCGCCGCGCGGAGTCTTGTAGCGGTTGTAGCTCCAGAGGTACTGGTCGGGGCAGCGGCGGATCAGCGTTTCCATAGCGGCGTTGATGAGGGCGGCCTGCGCCTCGGGCTCGGCGGGCAGCGGCTCGGGCACGCGCACGTAGTGGATGCGCCAGCCGCGGCCCTTGGGCAGGCGTTCGCCCGCCGTGAGGATGATGGGGACGTTGGTCTGCGATGCAAGCTTGCCGGGCAGCGTCATGGTGTAGGCCAGGCGCCCGAAGAACGGCACCCACACGCCGTCGCCCACGCTGGGCGCCTGGTCGGGCAGCATGCCGACGGATTCGCCGCGGCGCAGCGCGCGCACGAATTCGCGCACGCCCTGCATGTTGGCGGGCACCGCATTGACGGCCGAGCTGTTGCGCGCCGTTTCCAGCAAGGGCGCCAGCGCTTCCTTGCGCGGGGGGCGGAACATCACCGTCATGGGCATCTGGCGGGCCAAATAGCGGGCGGTGATCTCGAAGCAGCCCAGGTGCGGCGTCAGAAACAGGATGCCGCGGTTCTCGGCGCGGGCGGCGGCGACCACGTCGTCATCGTCGGAGACCACCTGCGCCAGGCTTTCCTGGTTGCGGAACCAGACNNCGCGGGGATCCTCGAGAATCATCGCGCCGGCTTCGGCCGCCGCGCGCCTGGCGAACGCCGCGCCGGGGTAGCCCGCCTGCGCCGCATTGGCCTGCAGGCGCCGCCGGTACTTGCCCGGCAAGGCGTAGATGGCGCGTCCCGCGAACCTTCCGATCGCATGCGCGACGGGGAGCGGCAGGGCGGCAAAAAGTCGGAACAGAGGCAGCAACATGCGTCAAAAGGTTGAAATCGGGCAGGGTAATACTGCTGATCGAGGCATATGGATACACCCCGGCAACAAGCATAAGAACGGCATTTTCGCTTAAAATGCGCCCAGTCGCCGAGTTAACCGACAACTTGCGGGGCGACGGCAAGGGTACTGCGCTTCGCGCGGCCCGCGCCAAATCCGCTAAAGCGTCGCGCCCAGTTGGCATTGCAATGCAGACCGGGGTGCAACGCGCCTCGAGAACCTATGCGCCGGCAAGACCGGACACTAAGGACGCATCTGTGGCCAACAACGATTTTCTCTTCACTTCCGAATCCGTCTCCGAAGGGCACCCCGACAAGGTTGCCGATCAGATCTCCGATTCGATCCTCGACGCCATCTTCACGCAAGACCCGAACGCGCGTGTCGCAGCCGAAACGCTGTGCAACACCGGTCTCGTCGTGCTGGCTGGCGAAATCACCACCACCGCCAACGTCGATTACATCCAGGTCGCGCGCGACACGATCCGCCGCATCGGCTACGACAACACCGAATACGGCATCGACTACAAGGGTTGCGCGGTGCTCGTCGCCTATGACAAGCAGTCGCCCGACATCGCGCAGGGCGTGGACCGCAGCTCGGAAGACTACCTGAACCAGGGCGCAGGCGACCAAGGCCTGATGTTCGGCTACGCCTGCGACGAAACCCCTGACTTGATGCCCGCACCGATCTGGTACGCGCACCGCCTGGTGCAGCGTCAGAGCGAACTGCGCAAGGATGGCCGCCTGGGCTGGCTGCGCCCGGACGCCAAGTCGCAGGTCACGTTCCGCTACGTCGACGGCCGTCCCGCCGAAGTCGACACCGTGGTGCTGTCGACCCAGCACGCGCCGGAAGTCTCGCAAGAGACCATCCGCGAAGCGGTCATCGAAGACATCATCAAACCCAGCTTCCCTGAAGGCCTGATCACGCCCAAGACCAAGTTCCTGGTCAACCCGACCGGTCGCTTCGTCATCGGCGGCCCGCAAGGCGATTGCGGCCTGACCGGCCGCAAGATCATCGTCGACACCTACGGCGGCGCTTGCCCGCACGGCGGCGGCGCGTTCTCGGGCAAGGATCCGTCCAAGGTCGACCGTTCGGCCGCCTACGCCGCCCGTTACGTGGCCAAGAACATCGTGGCCGCCGGTCTGGCGCGCCAGTGCCAGGTGCAGGTCAGCTACGCCATTGGCGTGGCCGAACCCATCAACATCACCGTCTACACGGAAGGCACCGGCGTCATCCCCGATGACCAGATCGCCAAGCTGGTTCGCGAGCACTTCGATCTGCGTCCGAAGGGCATCGTGAACATGCTGGACCTGCTGCGCCCGATCTACACCAAGACCGCCGCCTACGGACACTTCGGCCGCTCCGAGCCGGAATTCTCGTGGGAAGCCACGGACAAGGTTCAGGAACTGAAGAAGTCCGCCTGACGCGATCGAAGATCTGCGTTGCGGATAACGAAAAGCGCCCGACCGGGCGCTTTTTCTATTTTGAGCCGCCGCTGGACGGCGTTCTTGTTTTGTGCCGCCGATGAACGGCGTTCTTGATTCACGGGCGCGCCGGCCGGGCCGGGCTTCTGCCGTGGCTGCGCGCGGCGTCAAAGCCCCCAGGCCGACAGATCCGGATGCAGGGGCGTGGGAGACAGCACGGTTTCCAGTGCCGCCGCGCAGTCCAGCAGCGCCGCATCAGCGCCAGCGGGCGCCAGCAGTTGCACGGCGCAGGGCATGCCGCCGGCATCAAGCCCCGCCGGCAGCGCAATCGCCGCCGCGCCCAGGAAGTTGGCCGGGCGCAGCAGCT